>JAYSVQ010000173.1:0-20878 GCA_043718485.1 Bacteroidota bacterium | reverse complement strand
CCGCAACTGTTTACGCCAATAAAAAACTCGCCGTGAAATTCCCTGACCGGAATATTGGTATTGTCTCGAATCCCAGTACTAAGCCAGAAACGAACCCTTTCCCCACTAATGTAAGGCTTGTTTGTTGTGAATGTAATGGTCTTGCCTGCAACCGAGTAACTACCCTGATGCACGCCACTCACTTCAGCCTCAATTCTGAAGGTGGCTCCTGTTACAGTGCTGGCTGAAATATTTGCTGTGTACGTGACCGCAATGGTTGTGTTTTTTGAAATGCCGTTGGCGAAGCGTGCAGGCACCGTTGTATTTACTATGGTAACTGCTTTCAGGGTAGTAAAGCCAAAAAGGCCTAACCATAAAGAGAAAATTAAATACTTCATTGTCTTATTTGTTTTTGATTTGGAGTGATTGCCTTTTGGGGAATTATTATTTCCCTTTTTCATTTCAGTATCTTGAATATTGTTTTTCATACCTTCTCCGTTAATTTGGATAATGAGCCAAACTTCAGGTATACAAAAGGCCCATCCTAAGAGAACTGATTGAGCGGTATGGATTATTTAACAAGCGGTAATACCCGTAATTTGCATTCCCCTGTTTTCATGGGAAAAGGGATTTTTTAGCCCAGAATAAAGGTTTTTGAATAGAAATTAAAGGCGTATTCTAACGCCGCAACCCTTCATTTCTCCATCCGGAAAGGGAACAAAAAACTCAAGGCTAAAGGATTGTCCCAGGATTTCAGAAAGAATGCGAATGCGTTCTTCGGTATTTTTTTTACCTATTCCCGTGCCTGCAGTGTAAAGCTTTGCTTTTTCTATTCCCGGGCCATTGTCAATGATAGAAATAAGCAAGTGCGTTTCGGTGTCTTCAAAGCGGATATTGATTTTACCCCCGGATTCTCTCAGAGAGATACCATGTTTAAGGGCGTTTTCAACAAAGGGCTGAACAATCATGGTGGGTAGTGAAACCTCATCTTCGTCAAGAGAGGGGTCAACCTCAATTTCATATTCAAGGTTTCCCTCCCAGCGAAGTTTTTCAAGACTCAAATAATCGTTTAGAAAAGTGAGTTCTTTTCTCAAA
This sequence comes from Bacteroidota bacterium, assembly GCA_043718485.1. GTDB lineage: Bacteria > Bacteroidota > Bacteroidia > J057 > JADKCL01 > JAYSVQ01. Next base: position 19,804 of record JAYSVQ010000173.1, on the reverse strand, counting down.
GAGGTAAAATCTTGATTGATTAATTCGAGATGAGCGCGAATGAGATTTGCAAAAGTGACCATATTGTCTCTTGCTGCAATCGGGTCATTTTTTTGAAGCAGGTTTTGGATAGAGTTTAGCACATTAAAAATGAAGTGAGGTTCCATCATGGCGAGCCTTGCTTGCATTTCAAGTTGCAGGATTTTTTCTTTTTGTCTTTTCTCTTCAAGATTTTTGAAACGGATATTTCTAATTCTTCGGTTAAAAAAAAGAATCGGAATACCTGCAATGAGAAGGAGGCTTAAGAGTTGAAACCAAATTTTTCGCCAAAAAGGATAATCAACCGTGATGGGAATCGAAACCGCAGGTCCCCAAAACTCATCTTCAAATCCTGATTTTAATTTGAGTTGGTATTTTCCTGATTCCAGCATAGGAAATTCAACGGATGGGTTTCGGATTATGTTCCAATTATCAATTCCATTTTTTTCAGTGAGCGACCAGGCCCAGACCAGATTTTCTCGGTTATCAAACCAGGGTGTGTTAAAAGAAACAGATAAAGCCGATTTTGAATAGGGTAAATGAACCAGTGCAGGGTTAAGGGTATCACCTCTTGACAAAAACAAAAGGTCTGAAATCTGTGGAAGTATGTGAGGAATAGATGCGGAGTCTAATTTTATTTTAACCAACGCATTTGGCGAACTCACATAAAGGAAATTTGAATCCGGCCAGATATCGTAAACCGTATTATTTGTTAAACCATTTCCTGAATAGTAGTGCCGGGTGATTTTATACTTCCCTTCAATGAATTGAAATACAAAAACACCCATGGAGCCACAAGCATAAATGGTTTGGCCTTGTTGACGTACAACCCAAAAGCTAAGGTCACTTATAATTCCATTCCCGTCAACTCTTTGGATGATGCTGTCATTTTTCATCAACCACATTCCCTGCGCCTTTAAACCAATGAAAATCGTACCGTCTGAAAGTAATTTAAGGGTTTGGACCTTTGGGAAAGCATTTGCCCCATCCTGGAATTGATGAACCAATTTATTTTCAGGATTGTATTTCTGAAAACCATCCGTAGATGCGACATATAGATTATCATGAAAATCGAAACAAACCTGAGAAACCCGTTTTGGGGTAAATAAAATTGAATCTGAAATTCTTCTTTCCCCACTTTCATTCGTCCCAATGAAATAAACTTTATTAAATGTCGCTCCAGCAATTTTTCCGGACGGTGATTCGCTTATGGATTTCCATGCACTTTGTTTAATCAATTGCCACTTTTCGATGGCCATTCCTTTTTGATGAAATAGCAGGCCGTTGTCTTTAATCGCCCAAATGTTTCCCTTCGAATCCTCAAATAATTCCTTAACTGCTTTTGATGCATTTTGTGGCGCGGGAGGTAAATCAATTAATTCTTTGAGATTTTTTCCATTCCAGCTTATGCTGCCATTGTGATGGCCCACCAGAAAATCGCCACCCGATGATTTGAGAATCCCAATTTGACCAAATTCAGATGGAAAATTTTGAATAACCGAAAAGGATTCAAAATTTGCGCTTAACATACCAAAATTTTGAGTACTCACTCTGAACCATAAATTTCCTGCACGGTCTTCCGTAAAAAGGGCATTTGCCTTTTCATTTAAGGAGATGGGAATAAACTTAGCCTCGGGCTGGTCATAATTTATTATCAATTGACAATCTCCATTTACGGATGTAATCCATAACCTATTTTTGGAATCAAGTAAAATGTCAGCGATTTCATTTTTATCTGGAAGACTTGAGGTAGGCAAAATTAATTCTTGAAAATACCCCCGCATCCTTACCAATCCGGAATCTGAAAGGTATAAAACTCCTTTTTTATCTTGCTCCCAAATGATTCTAAAAATATCACATTCCGGATATTTCAAAGGAATGGGTGGGCTGAATGTATTATTTGAAAAGGTTCCGGTTTGGGTTCTTCCTAGAAAAAAAGTTTGGCCTTTATCTGCTGTGTAAAAAATGGGGGCAGTATAATAATTGTCCATTTCTGTAGGGGAAATAATCTTTTCCGGTACGCGGTTTGGATATATTCGATATACACCTTCTGTATAGCCGGAAATTAGCCAAGTACTGTCGCTTTCTTTCCAAGCCTCTGCTACTCCTTTTGAAAATTTTATTCCCTTTAAACAAGAGTCCCTATCACTTGATAGAATTTTGCCCTGATGTAAATGAAAAACATCTCCACTAAAACCCGAGAACCAAAGGTCTCCGGAATTGTCTTTAATTATTCTAAAAATTGAGGGGTCAGAAATGCCTCTGGATCTTCCAAATTTTTCCACCTTATAACCATCGAATCGAAATAATCCGGCTTCCGTTCCAATCCATAAGAAGCCCATATCATCTTGTTCAATTTCAAAAACGGTTTGAGCAAATAGACCTTCTCTTTGTCCGTATGTTTTTAGAAAATAATTTTGACAGTAACTGTTGACAGATACAATAAAAAAGAAAAGAATACCGAGGGTTTTGCGTTTACCAAATTTACGTGTGCAAAAGTTCATCCTCCAAATCCCGAATTCCATCTTGTTTTTGAATTAAACTCTGAGAGTCTCCTCCTTGAAATTTCAAAACGTGTTCCATTCTTTAAGATGGCGTAATGTATATTTCCTTTGGCTTCAGAACCGATTAAATGGTCGAGGTTTACAAGCACAGAGCGGTGTATTCGCATAAAGTGGTTGTCAGAAAGCATGTCTTCGTATTCTCCTAAATTGGTACTTGTTTTTGATTTTTTACCATTGCTCAAAACAAAATTTGTATAGTTGCCGTCAGCTTCGAGGTACATTACTTGACCTAATTCGATGAGGTCAAATCCATTTTGGGTCGGTAGATTCAATTTTTTCAACTCTTTTCCAGCCGCTAAATTTTCTTTAAGTGCGGTATTCTTATTTATTGCGAATTGCCGAAAATCTTCTAGTGCATTTTTTTCCATTAACCAGTTCCTGGCTTTTTCTATTGCAGCACCTAGTTCTAATGCATCAACCGGTTTGGTTAGAAAATCTATTGCACTCGCTCTTAAAGCTCGAATTACATATTTCTCGTATGCCGATACAAAAATGACAGCTGTTTCAGATGGGGAGATTTTATTTAACAAGTCAAAGCCGTTTCCACCGGGAAAATTGACATCCAGAAAGATTAGATTCGGTTTTTCTTTTTGAACCAATTCCCAACCTTGTTTAAGATTGCTTGCAGTACCTAATATTTTTAGGTTTAATTGGTGCTTTAGCATGTAAGCAAGTGCTTCTTGAGCAGCCGACTCATCATCTACAATTATTGCATTCAGTTCCATTCAGGCGAGGTAGGTTGGAATAGATTGGCTAATATATGAAATATTTGGCTTTTTTGCTTAATTTTTCAGGCCATTACTTTAATGTTTTTTTGCTGAGGGACAAATGGGTTCAAATCGAAAATTTATGAGATTTCATTTTATAAGAGGGTATAATTCGAAAGAAGGGCAACGAACCATTTGGGCAGCATAATTTCTGCCAGATTAAGTCTACTTTATTCACCCAGCCGGCCTTTGTGTAATTTGGATTGAGATTCAAGGCAATTTTGAGCCAGAAAAAAATGTAATTTCGGGCGATGCCGAGATTTACAGGGTGGAAATATTTAATTGGACTGGGCCTTATTTCCATAATGGCTGTTTCTTTTTGGACGGGTTATCGAGGTGTTGATTTTGGGCTGCATTGGGATGAAGTAAATTACATAAACACCGCCCGCTTAGCCCATCGCCATGAAAGCGTTTTTCCGGGTTGGTATTATTATCCATCTGCTAGTTATTATTTAGGGAAGGTAGCGATTGCTCCTTCTTCAGATTTGGTGTATGATGCTACCATGATTAATAAACCTGAATTGTATCATATTTATTTGAATGGCCGAAAATGGTTTCTCTTTGTTTCGATTCTGTTTATTCCTTTTCTTTTTTTGGCCTGTAGAGAGTTAGGTGTTTCGCCTTTGACGAGTTTGTTTTTCACCGGTATTGCTGCCTTGTCTTTTGAATTTTCCTACCATTCAAGGTGGATGGTACCGGACACTGTTTTGTTTACACCCCTCGTTGCAGGCATTTGGGCGCTATTGAAGTATTCAAATACACGAAAACAAATATGGTTGTATGTATCTGCCGTTTTTGCAGGTTTGGCAACAGGAACTAAATATAATGCGGCAGTTCTGTTTTTGCCCGTTTTCATCACCGCAATTTCATTGCAGGCGAGGGGGTATAATGGTTTTTCGCTTCCTCGTTTATTTATAACTACATTTTCTTTAATTGGCATTTTTATTCTCTCATTTTTACTTACTACGCCGGGCGCTCTTTTTGAATTTCCGATTTTTTATGATGCCATTACATTTAACTGGAAGCATTACAGAGGTGAGCATAGTGCGCATGAAGTAGCTGGAATAGCTGACCACCTTGTAAAAATGGTTACTTATTTTTCGTTAGAACTTTTTTCAAAGATAGATTTCATTTCTATTTTGATTTTTATTGCCGCCATTTTAGGTATGGCTTGGGCTCTGGTAAAGAAAAATATCCCCCTCGTGATATTGCTTTCTTTTCCTATTGTGTATTTCCTTTTATTTTTGAACCTCAAAGTTATGATCGTGCGTAACTATATTTTATTGCTCCCTGTTTTTTGCCTTTATGCTGCCTGGTTTGCAGATTATTTTTTACAACGAAGCCGCACGCTTGCTTTTGGGCTTGCATTGCCTGCACTTTTCATTTTATTTTCAAATGGATACGAGGTTTACCATGCAAGTGAAACCATTAGGAGAAAAGAGCAGAATGAGTATTTTGAAAAGGAGTTATTCAATTTTGTCAATACCCACACCGAGGTTCAATTTTTATTTTCCTCAAAAATGTATAACTACTGGAAATACAATTTGAATAAACCTATCCCTAATCATGTAGTCAGCCAGAAAAAAATGCTGGATGAGCAAAAAGGGAAAATTTGGGTGGTTTTTGATTCAAGGGATGAGGAAAAAATGTGGAGGCAATTCAAATCAAATCTTCACGATTATACAATTACCCAATTTGGCCCTGAGGACATTAATTTTAATTATTATACAGAAAGCATGACCATTCGCATTTTAGTAATGGACTGGAAGTATGCAAAAAATCTGGAAATCGCTTATTTCTAAGGTCTTGTAAAGTGGAAAATTTTTTATTGGAAGCCTGAACGGCTTGTGTAATTTCAAACCCGAAAATAAAGCACTTTATGAACAATAGCACTGAAACCGTTTTGAAGCCTACGACAGATACCAAAAAAAGTCCTGGCATCCATTATATTACGACCAAAAAGGAGGAATTGGATTTTTGTTATACTGTACCTGACAAGATTTTCCAATTGAGCTTAGGCAAGAATGCGCATTTCAGTAATGCGCGATTCATGGGTGATTTTTCCATGACGCTTGAAGAGGGGCAAAATGCCAAGTGTGATTATATCGGCAAGATGTTGAACCTGAAACCTGGAAGTAAAGTCCTTGATTTAGGATGCGGATGGGGCGGGATTCTTCAGTATCTGAAGAAGAAGTTCAAGGTAAAAGAAACGGGGGTCGTGCTTGCAGAAGGCCAATTTAAACATTGCAAAGAAACCGGGTTGAATGTTCACCTCAAGGACATGCGTACCGTTACGCCTGCAGATTTTGGAACTTTCGATGCGGTAGTTGCCTCAGGTAGCTTTGACCATGTGTTAAGTTATGAGGAGTTTTTGGAAGGAAAAAAAGAGGAGGTGTATCGCAAATGGTTTGACATGGTAGCGGATTTACTGCCTATTGGAGGACGGTATTATATGCAAACGATGACCTTCGGCAAAAGAATTATTCCGCGCGAAACCTGGGATATCAACGCCCCAAAAGATAGTGATGAGTTTACTATGGCACTGATGGTGAAGCAATTCCCCTTGTCATGGTTGCCTTATATGGATCAGGAGACGATTGAATATGCCTCACACCGTTTTAAATTGATCGAGCATAGCAGCGGAAGAGAAGATTATGTTGAGACCAATCGCAGATGGACGGAGATGTACAAAAAGTTCAACCTGAAAAAGTATTGGTATTATCTTACTCTATTGCCAAAATATATTAGCGACCCTGAATTCAGGCATGTGGCTTCTTTTCTAAAGTATGCCCCAAATCGCCGTTGTTTTGAACGCGAGTTATTCGACCATTTTCGCTACGTATTTGAAAAAGTAAAATAAGGTTTGGTTTTGCCTTCTATGTTGACCCCAAATCTCCACCTTATCAGGAGGTTGGCAACATTTTCATTAAAAGACATCCATTTTATTCAGGTGTATTTCTCCCGTCCCTGTGCACATGTCACTTGACCAACTTCCTTTTAGAACCCACTTATCCTTTTCCCAAAACGGTTCTAATTGAATTTGCTTCAGGCACCAATATGCATAGGAATAGATTTTTTGGGATGTGATTTCCCTTTCCGTAATGGTTATGGTTTCCCCATTAAAAATCCCATTTAATCTTATTTTCCCAAAGATTTCCATTTCTTCTTCTATCCGAATTACGGAATAGCCAGAAATGTCTTTTCCGGATAACTCGAAATGAGTTTCGAAATAGTACCGATCAGAAATTCCTGTCGGTACCTGGGTAATATACCCCATCCAAGATCCTTTAAGTTCGAAATCTGGGATTTGAGTATTTCCACTGAATGGAATGAGAAAAGGGAGCGCGTAAAGAAATAGAATTTTTCCAATCTGGATTTTGGAGAACCTTGATTTCATTTGCATACCATCGCTAAGCCTGAAAAGTAACATGGGGTAAGGTTTAACAGCGAGAATAAAAAAAGCCCTCCATAACGAAGGGCTTTTCAATAAAAGTATGCCGTTTATAATGCCCTTTGGTAAACCCCTCTTCCCATGGTGCTTGCATAAAGCGTATTCGTGCTTTTTTGCAATTGAATTTGGGTAACCACAATGCGAGGGATTCCAATGTTGAAATTACTCCAGTTTGTACCCGAATCAGTTGACCTGAAGATGCCTATGTCAGTTCCTAAATATACAATAGAATCGTTGAATTGGTCTAATACAAGATCTGTTGTAGGGACAATCGGTAATTTAGTATTGGCAATTTTTCCGGTTACATCTGTCCATTTACCACCCCCGTTGGTGGTTTTTGCTGCTCGGGTTGTGGTTAATCCTCCATAAGATATATAAACCGTATTTGTATTGGAAAAACTAACTGCAATTGCAGAAATGACAACTGTCTTAAATGTAGTTTTCTTTGTCCAGGTTGAACCGGAATCTATGGATTGGTAAAGGGAGCCATCGAAGGGTCCCATGTAAGCAACCGTACCAGTGGTAGGGGCGAAGACCAGTTCAGTTGGCTTTACAGGAACGGTCAATACTTTTGTCCAACTTGTACCTTGGTCAGTGCTTCTATATATGTAAGACCGAACATAAATCGAACCCGAAATGACGGTTGAGATGGTTCCAGTTGCAAGAATTAAATTTGAATTACCGGGACAGATTGCAATGGAACTGATGACAGCCGGAATGGTATTTACTCCATTTACAACATCCATAAATAAATCGCTTAGGGTTTGCCATGTTGCCCCACTATTTTTGGAAATTCTAAGGCCGTAATTAAATGGGCTGCAAAAATGGATGCTACTATCATTTGGGTCAATAGCATAAATGCCGCCTTCATTGCCTGCATTTGCATTAGACCAAGTTGGGGTACCATTGCTTAAAATAATTCCTTGGTCATGGGTAGCAGCTCCAAGAGTAAATGCGCCGGTTTGGGATACCCCTAAACTATACAATTGGGTAGCAATTAAACCTTGCCCCATCCAACTGAAATTTGCTCCCTTGTCGGTAGATTTAAAAATACCACTGTCACAGGCAACCCAAACAGAATTAACATCATTTGGGTCAAAAATAATGGCCTGCATATCCGGTTTTAAACTGTTGGCGTAATTGAAATTTAGTCCATCAATTGAAAACTGTAAATAATAAGCACCGGCAAACAAATTGTCATGGTCATTTGGATTTACGGCTAAAACAGACGTCCATTCATTCATGTTATAGGCACCATATGCAGATGGAAACTGCGCCCACGTTACACCTGAGTCTAAACTTTTATAGAGATATGCCGAATTGGTTCCCATTTTTGCCAAAATGAAAGAGGTGCCATTTGCGCCATTTCTGCCCATCGCCAATTTAATCCAATCTGCAGAAGTACCTGAAGGTAAAACCGTTGGCGTACCGCGGGTAAGTGTCCAATTTGTGCCACCATTAATTGATTTGTACACCCCATTAGACCAAATCGCAGAGAAAATGGTTTCGGGTGTTGTAGGGTCCATTAAGGCATCGCACATATATCCTGATTGAATCAATGTCCATGAACTTCCTCCATTAATGGATTTAAAAAACCCGTTGCCGGTGGCTACATAAACGATGTTTGGGTCGGTTGGGTGAACCATAATTTTTGTGGTTCTTAAATCAGAAAAAGCACCCAGGCTGGTACATTTCGTCCAGTTATCACCTCCGTTAATAGATTTATACACGCCGGTTCCCGGGTAAGAAGGGCCCCAACCCGGGGTTGCTTCACCTGATCCCGCATACAAAACAGTAGGATTTGTTTCACAAACCGCAATCGAACCGATGGCCATTGTTTCTTCATCCAAAAAAGTGGATGTCCAGCTTAGTCCACCGTCAGTTGTTTTCCATACCCCTCCATTTGCTGCCCCTGCCCAAAGAATTGAACTATCAGTTGGGTGCATTATTAAAGACTTAATTCTTCCATTAAAATTATCCGGCCCCATTGTGCTCCATGAAGCAGCTAATGCAGTTTTCATTTTTGTATTTTGCCATGCATAATGAGGCAATGGTGTGTGAATAGGCTTTTTATCATTTGGAGATTGACCTAATAGCATTTCGAGAATTTGAAACTCGGGAAAGCCTCCAGCCGGCATTTTTGACGGCAAAAAGGTGTAATTTCCATTTAGGGGAGGGTTAAATTCCGGGTTCATCATTGCCGCAGTTGCAGGGTCATTTTTTAAGCCCGCAGCAAGTTCTAATGCTACATTTTCTATTAATCTTTGAATGAAATTCGCATAAGTTGAATCGGTTTTTTGAACGGCTTCCCGCAATTCATTTCTATGATTGTAGCACTCCAAAAATTCGGCAAAACCTTGTGGATGTTTAGGCAACCCAATTGCGACGAAAGTGCCGGGTTCATTTACGGTTACCCATCCATAATTCTTATCTACCTTCACACCACTTTTTGAAACCATAGCCCAATACCTGCTTTCTGGTTGATATTGAAAAACTTTTATTGTAGTAGGTTCTATCCAATTAAGTGAGGGAGTGTCGAGGCTAAATTTTACAATTACCTCCTCGAGGTTTTCCTCGTCACTGTTAACTGAAAAGCACTTTGAGGCATAGCCTCTCGAAAATTCAGGCTCAGGTTGTGCAATCGTTTGAATCCTAAATGCAAAAGAATAAGGATTTACTACTTCAAAACCCTCACCCGGATTATTGCCCCCTGGATCGTCAACCAAATCGTCTTGAAGGTCAAGAATCTTAGCATGCTCTAAAGCACTCCAAATAAATTCGGTAAGATTTCTACCAAGGGTTTCTGGCCTTTTACTATAAAACCATTCCTTTTTCTTATTAAAATCTTCATAGTCACCTTCATAAGGCAATTTTTCTGTGCTCTCTGTTTTTGAGTCTACTGAATTGGCATTCATGGTAAATAGGGGTTTGAATTTGTTTCCTTAAAGGGTAAAAAACCTTTCAGGAATTTTGAATTTACAGAAGTCAAATAAATTCTCATTATTTATTTTTTGAAAAGGGTATTAAAGTGCTGATTACCAATTAAAAAAAATGAGCGAGGCAGGTAATAATTAAGGCTTCACCCCATTGATTTCTATGCCCTATCTTTGTCTTTTATATTATGCGGGAAATAGAGCAAAGATTGAAAAGGGCGATTCGGGAGGTTCCTGATTTTCCAATAAAGGGGGTAAACTTCAAGGATATTTCCCCCATTTTTTTGGACCCGCAATTGGTATATGATTCTGCGGTTTCTATCGCATCCTACTTTCAAGGAAAAGGAATTACCAAAGTATTGGGAATCGAAAGCCGTGGTTTTTTATTAGGAACCATGATTGCGAAAGAGTTAAATGCAGGCTTTGTTTTGGTACGTAAAGCAGGAAAACTACCTCCACAAACGCAAGCCATTTCGTACACACTTGAATACGGCAATGCAACCATTGAGGTGAGCAAGGAGGCGATTCACAAAGGAGATAGAATTCTCATTCACGATGATTTATTAGCAACAGGAGGCACTGCACGCGCTGCTGCAGAGTTAGTTTCTATATTAGGGGCCGAAATGGTTGGATTTGGCTTTTTAGTCAATTTGTCATTTTTAGGAGGATTTGAAAAACTAAAACAGATTTCTCCCGAAATTCAGGCCCTCATTCATTTCCATGAATAAAAAAGAAAACATGAATTTCTCTTTCAACGAAAACCAGAAGATGATCGCCGAAATGGTGCGCAGATTTGGTGAAGAAAAAATAAAGCCACATTTTATGGAATGGGATGAACAGCAAATTTTTCCCAAGGCAACCATGCAAGCCTTAGGCGAATTGGGTTTGCTTGGGGTTTTTGTTCCTGAAAAATATGGTGGATCTGGTTTTGGTTATTTTGAATATGTAACGGCAATAGAAGAAATTTCGAAAATTGACCCTTCATTAGGGCTTTCTGTTGCAGCCCACAATTCTTTATGCACAGGGCATATTTATTATTGGGGAAATGAAGAGCAAAAGAAAAAATATTTAGGCAAGCTGGCTACAGGTGAATGGATTGGTGCATGGGGATTGACAGAACCCAACACAGGTTCAGATGCTGGCAATATGAAAACCACTGCGGTTAAAGATGGTGACCATTGGATTTTGAATGGCACCAAGAACTTTATTACACATGCCATTTCTGGAGATGTTTCTGTCGTGATGGCAAGAACGGGTGAGGCGAGAACCCGCAACAATTCAACGGCATTCATTATTGAATCGGGAACTCCAGGATTTTCTGGCGGGAAAAAAGAAAATAAATTGGGAATGCGTGCGAGCGAAACCGCTGAGCTGATTATGCAAGATGTGCGTATTTCAGATTCTCAGCGTCTCGGAAATGTAGGCGAAGGTTTTAAGCAAGCTATGCAAGTATTGGATGGGGGAAGAATTTCGATTGCCTCTCTTGCGCTTGGAATTGCGAAGGGCGCATTTGAAGCATCGGTGAAATATTCCAAAGAAAGGTATCAATTCGATAATCCAATTTCGTCTTATCAAGGCATCTCGTTTAAATTAGCTGATATGGCTACAAAAATTCAGGCGGCTGAATTATTGATTTATCAAGCGGCCGATTTAAAAAACAGAGGCCAAAAAATGACCAAAGAATCTGCGATGGCAAAGTATTTTGCTTCAGAGGCTTGTGTTAGCATTTCAAATGACGCTGTTCAAATTTTTGGGGGCTATGGCTATATAAAAGACTTTCCGGTCGAGAAGTATTACCGGGACAGTAAACTGTGCACGATTGGCGAAGGAACTTCAGAAATCCAGAAAATGGTGATTTCAAGGGAGATTCTTACCTAAATGCGATAAAAAAGGTAATTTTCGCTTTGCAAACCCATCCAAATCCCTACCTTTGCAGTCCCTAACGAGAGGAGGTGTATTTAGTATGCTGATTATCAAAGTAAAAGATGGCGAATCCGTTGAAAAAGCGTTACGCCGCTACAAGAAAAAATTTGAACGTACAGGCATCCTTAAGGAAGTACGTGGTCGTATGCATTACATAAAGCCTTCTGTTGAAAGACGCGAAGTGGTTAAAAAAGCCGTTCGCCGCCAACAAGTAATTGAAAGCGGAGAAATCTTTATATAAAATCTAAAAAATGAAGAGAGCTGCTGAGGCAGCTTTTTTTATGTCCTAATTTTCGGAAATTTGTAGTTCAACTTTACTCGCATTCCTTTCTTATGAGAAATCGCTTTTTTCTAATCCTGTGCATTTATTTTTTTCTTCCCTTTCACAGCGTACAGGCTCAAAATAAGGGTCCCAAAAAATACGGTAAATTCTTAAAGGTTGAAATTACAGACCCTATGCAGTTGTTTGCTGGGTATCTGTTTTCGGAGAAGGAAGAAGAATTGGTAAGAAATGCAGTTGGCGCCGCAAAATTTGATTCTGTTATTGCCAATTATCAGGAAATAAATTGGCCTCCACGAATGGTCAATCTCGATGAGCGTTTTCAAAACCTTGACAAGACCAAAATGTACCGGGTTTATTTGGTTACAGAATTCCCAAATGACAAAGTATTATTAGTAGCGCCGAAAAAGCGCAACAAGCATATGCCTGAGGGGTATAGACCAGAGAAAGACTTTTTTATGGTTCTGTTTAAAAACGGGATAATACAATTTTAGGCCTAACTGCCTGTTTAACTACTCAATTTTTCTTTTGCGGGGAAAACCTGATTCATTTGAATCCATAATGCGCTTGATTTGCCGTTCATCATTTCTTATCTTATGGGTGATATTCTGATTTGGCCATGTTGAAGGCACCATTCCATCAATACCTTAAAAGCGAAAGAAACTATTCAGACCATACCATTGTGGCATATCTGGGTGATTTACAAGACCTTGAAGTTTTTTTGAAGGAGAATATCGGAATCGAATTGTTTCAAAAAGAAGCCGCCAGAAAGGTAGATCATCGAATGCTCAGAACCTGGATGTCGGGTTTAATTGAGGCCGGCCTTTCAAAAAAATCGGTAGCGAGAAAATTGGCATCTGCCTCAGCTTACTTTCGATTTCTCAGAAAAACCGGAAATGTAGAGGCAAATCCGGCTACCCGGCTCAGCGCGCCAAAGGCTGATAAGAAACTTCCTGCGTTTTTAAAAGAGGCTGAAACGGCTCGAATGTTTGACGAAATTGAATGGGGAGAAGGTTGGGAAGGCTTACGCAATAAATGTATCGTCGAGGTTTTATATGGTTGCGGTTTACGCCGTTCAGAACTGATAGGCCTTCAATTCAATCAAATTGATTTTAGGGCTGGAACGCTAAAGGTTTTTGGAAAGGGCAGAAAAGAAAGGATTGTTCCTTTCGGTACACATGTGCGGGATGCAATGATTGCCTACACCCAGGCTGCTTTGCAACAAGGAGTTAACACCCAAGGTTACTTTTTCGTAAACCCCAAAGGTGAATTGCTGAATCCGCGAAAAGTATATGACATTGTTAGCAAAGCGATTGGTTCTGTAAGTTCTATTAGTAGAAAAAGCCCTCACGTTTTGCGGCATACATTTGCTACCCATTTATTAAATTCGGGTGCAGATTTAAATGCAATTAAAGAATTATTGGGCCATAAAAGTTTGGCTGCGACCCAGGTCTATGTTCACAACAGCATTGCCAAACTCAAATCCGTTTACAAAAAATCACATCCTAAAGCATAATTTTATTTAAAAATGAAACTACACATTCAATCCATTCATTTCGATGCAGACAAAAAATTGCTCGAATTTATCCAGGAAAAATGCACGAAACTCGACAAATTTTTTGACCGAATTACCGATGGCAATGTTGTTCTCAAAATCGACAAAGACACAAAGGGCGTGGGCAATAAATGGGTTGAAATCAGAATTAATGTTCCTAATGATCAATTGATTGTAAAGGAACAATCTGAATCGTTTGAAGAGTCAATTAATCAAGGGGTTGATAACCTGAAACGACAAATTACAAAGTATAAAGAGAAGCAAAGTGTGAACTAAAATTCACCTTTTAGGATTGAGGGCCGGCTTTGCCGGCCTTTTTTTTCTATTTTTAGTAAATATTTTTATCCAATGCCGAGTATTCAAATCCAATAAAATTTCGAATGAAGTTTTTTGTTGATTCCCTTTCCAGAAAAGTTGAAATTCCATTTCCGCCTCAACGCATTATTTCCCTTTGCCCTTCGCAAACTGAATTGCTTTTTGATTTGGGGCTTGAGAAGCAAGTGATAGGAAGAACCCGATGGTGCATTCACCCCAAAGAAAAAGTACAAAAGGTAGAGATTGTTGGGGGGACTAAAAATCCGGATGAAAATAAAATCTTAGACTTGAAGCCGGATTTAATTTTATGCGAAAAAGAAGAAAATACAAAGGATTTTGTAGAGAGAATGCAGCTTCATTTTCCTGTATTCGTTACCGATGTTAAAACCATTTCATCAGCCCTTTCAATGATTGAAAGTGTAGGCAAAATCACAGGTAAAGAGGCGGAAGCGAATGTGCTATTAAAAGCAATTCGAAATTCCTTTTCTTCAATTGCGGGCGAGAATCGAGGCTCTGTTTTATACTTCATTTGGAAAAAACCTTGGATGCTAGCCGGAAGAGAAACCTACATAAATGACGTGTTAAAGGAATTGGGATTTGAAAATCTTGGGTGCAACTATGAAGGGAGATACCCGGAATGGAACCCATCGCATTCTGTCGAAAACCAACCTGACTATATTTTTCTTTCCTCAGAGCCTTACCCTTTTTCATTAAAAAATATTGAGGAAATTCAATTCCTTTTTCCCAAAAGTCAAGTTTTGCTTGTGAATGGGGAATGGTTTTCTTGGTACGGTAGCCGAATGCTAATCGCAGCTAGGGAACTCAAAACATGGCTCCAACAGTTGGATAGGAGATAATATTTTCCTTTTGCCAGAATTTGCGAAATTGTGCCCTCAATCTTTTAGTTTGAAATTTTAGATGGCTCAAAATCGAAAATCAAAACCCCAGAAATCCCAGACTGGCGCAACGAGTGGAAACCTAATTTTATGGCTTACACTCGGTGGGATTCTTGCACTCACTACCTTTCTTTACTACCCCAGTCTCGACAATGCATTCACCAATTGGGATGACGATGTGTATGTAACGGAAAATGCATTGCTCTCCCAACCCGGGAACCTAAAAGCAATTTGGGAAACACAAGTTGGCGGTAACCATCACCCGATTACGGTTTGGTCTCTTGCCGTAAATTATCAATCTTCAGGAGAGAATCCTTATACCTACCATTTGTGGAATTTGTTGATCCATTTAATGAATACCTTTCTTGTATTTTTCTTTATTCATCGCCTGAGTCGAGGAAAATATTGGGCTGCAACTTTTACGGCCTTACTTTTTGCCATTCATCCCATGCACGTTGAATCCGTTGCCTGGGTTTCGGAAAGAAAAGACGTGTTGTACACTTTCTTTTTTTTGGCAGGGCTCATTCTCTATCTCGAATTCTTGAAAAGTGAAAAGAATAAATACTTTTTTTTAGGAGGTGTTTTTATCGTTTACGTTTTGTCTTGCCTTTCAAAACCGGCAGCGGTTGTTTTTCCGTTTGTGCTGGTTGCGCTAGATTATTTCTACAAACGGGAAGATTACCTGAAATTGGCCCTTGAGAAAATTCCAATGATTGCCGTTTCGATTTGGATTGGTCTTTGGACAATTGAGGCTCAAAAAGTTTCAGGAGCGGTTGATGATCCAAACCGATGGACATTTTTGCAGAAAACGCTATTTGCATCCTATGGCTCAATGATGTATGTGGTAAAAATGATTTTACCCTTCAATCTTTCTGCAATTTACCCTTACCCAAACAAAGAATTGAAAGATGGAAGCATTGAAATTGGGCCTGAATTTTACCTTGCACCCTTTGTAATCTTAGCCGGGTTTGCACTCCTCTATTTTTTCGCCAGAAAAAATCGCGTGATCGTTTTTGGTACTGCCTTTTTCTTTATCAACTTGATTTTGGTTCTTCAATTTTTCACGGTTGGCCAAGCAGTGATGGCTGATCGCTATACCTACGTGCCTTATATTGGATTATTTTTCGCCCTAAGTTTTTGGCTTGAAGGTGAAAAAATTAAAGATTGGCTGAAAAAGGGGCTCTTTGTTTTGATGATTTGGATGTGCCTAGTTTCTGTAGTTCAAACGTATGAGAGGGTAGAAATCTGGAAAGACACAGAAACCCTATGGACCGATACAATTGAAAAATTTCCCAGAAGAATTCCGGTTGCTTATAACAACAGAGGTCATTTTTACAGAAAAACAAAGCGACCCGATTTGGCGGCAAATGATTATCTCGCTGCGATTCAACTCAACGCAAAGTATCAATTGGCTTGGGCAAATCTTGGCAATATTTATTTCGACAAGGGAAAAATGGATAGTGCAATCGTATGTTATGATAAAGCGATAAGCCTAAAAAATGACCTATGGGAAACCTATGGAAACCGGGGTGCAGCAAGAGCAAGTATGAAAGATTATGAAGGGGGATTAAGTGACTTGAATTTGGCAGTAAAGATTAATCCTAATTATCGAATGGGAATTTCAAATCGAGCGCTTGTAAAGGAAATGGTGCTAGATTTTCCGGGCGCCGTTGAGGATTATAAACGTGTAATTGCACTCGATCCTAAAAATGTCGAGAATCATCGATATTTTAATGCATTGGGCGTCGCCTATCAGCGTTTGCAGAAATTTCAGGAATCATTAGATGAATTTACCAAAGCGATTTCTTTGAATCCGAAAGGGGCAAATGCAACCTTGGGAATTTATTTTCTGAATCGCAGTTATTCCTACAACGCATTAGGCAATATGGACATGGCTCGAAAAGATGCCCAATCGGCCCTACAGTATGGTGCAACCATAGACCCTACCTATCGGCAGACTATTAATTTGCCTTAACGAAAATTGCTTAAGATTTGTTCCCAAATCCAAAAGGCTTGCTCCGGAAAAAAAAGCAGCGTAAAAAATCCGCCTGCAATTCCACCCCAAAGGTGTGCCTCATGATTTACATTGTCGAGTTGTCTGCGCGAAAAAATATAACTGATTCCGAGATATACAATTCCAAATTGCCAGGCCATCAGTCCAAAAACAGAAAAGCCCATGGGGCGCAGCATTATCATGCCCATTACAACTCCACTTATGGCCCCACTCGCACCTAATGAGGCATAAGCAGGATTGTCTTTGTTCTTGATGATTGAAGGAATATCAGCTAAGAACATGGAGCCAAAATAGAGTACAACAAATTTTGCATGCCCGATAACCTGTGGTAACCAATCAGGGAACTGTCTATCTCGCATTGAAAAAACTTGGTTCAAAACGAAATCATGTTCCAATGAAAAGGCATAATAGTAAAAGGCCAAAAGATTAAAAAGCAAATGGGGGAAGTTGGCATGAATGAATCCGCTGCCTACCAGACTAATGTAGTTTTTCTCACGTACCAATTTCCAGGGCTGTAAAATTAACCTTGCCTTTAAAAGGGGATCTTGGAATGCCAAAAGTGAGGTAGCCAATATGGCGAGGAACAAAAAACTAGAAACTGGCGAACCCAGAATGAATTTTTGAATTACCATTCCCGTTCAACTAATTGAATTAAAAATTCTTCTAAGGGTGCAAATGCAGGAAGAAACGAAAGCCGGCTTCGCAAATCTTTTATTTCTAAAAAGGCAGCCATTACCCTTTCCTTGGTTTCATCTGCAATTTTTAGGTCGCTATAAATTTGTAAAACGCCATCAACCTTCGTTGTTGGATTTCTCTCTTCATTTAATAAACGGTTTAATTCATTTTTAATGTTGCCGCTGGCTTTTTCTTTGGCGCGAATGAGTAAAAAAGTATTTTTATTCTCAATTATATCTCCACCGATTTGCTTGCCCACTTCGGCTGATTTGCCAAAAGCATCTAAATAGTCATCTTGAATTTGAAAGGCGATGCCTGCGGTTTCGCCTAACCAGAAAAAGTCTTGAACGATTCTATCTTCTATTCCAGCTGCAATAGCTGCCAATGACATAGCCCCACCAATGAGCATTGCTGTTTTTTTGCGAATCATTTCAATATACGCTAGCACGGTAGTATCTTGTTTTTGGGCAAGCACCATGTCTTCCATTTGTCCTTCACAAACGCCCAAGGAAATGCGAGAAAATTCCTCATTCATTTTCCGTGCATGGCTCGGAAAGCTAAGGGTTAAATAATGTAAGCAATAAGACGATAATGCATCACCGGCTAAAATTGCAGTATTAGCGTTCCATTTTTCATGGACTGTAGCTTGACCTCGCCGCATGGGCGCATTGTCCATTATGTCATCATGAATTAAGGTGAAATTGTGAAACATTTCCAATGCCAGCGCCAAGTCCAAAGCACGAATCGGTTCCTCACCCGAAATCGCCTGATAGGTGAGTAAAGACAATACAGGCCTGATTCTTTTTGCCTTTAATTTTAAGGTATAAGAAATGGGTTCAAAAATCGCATGACGTGTTGACCAATTCGCTGTTTCTTGTTCAAGGTGATGCTCAAACAATACCCTAATTTGCTCAGCACTCATTTTAATTTTCATACGGCGAATATAAGACTTGGAGCCACAAACGGAAATGACGATTTTTTTTCATCCTAATCTATTTTTTGGCAGGGAAATTAACTTTTGGGTCTTCTTTCTCTTTTATTGTTCCTGTTTTTACCCATTTCTATATTTTTAGTATGTGATTTTTCCTTCTTTCCTTTTTTTAGGGCCAAAGGTTTGTCAACATAAGTATCAGGAAATCTTGCAGACTTAACCTTGAATTTGGGTTCATGGCCCATTAATTCAAGGTCGATTACCCTTTTATCTAAATCGGCAGATTTAATTTTTACTTTAACTGCATCTCCTAAAAAAATGGCCTTCCCTGTTCGTCTTCCACGAATACAATAATTTTTTTCATCGTATTCATAAAAATCTCCGGGCAATTCTGCCAGGCGAATCATGCCTTCACATTTGTTTTCTATAATTTCGACATACAGGCCCCAATTGGTTACACCTGAGATTAAGCCATCAAATTCCATTCCGATTCTTTCAGAAAGAAATTCAACTTGCTTAAATTTCACAGAGGCACGTTCTGCTTCGGCTGCTTTTTTCTCCATGGCAGAACTGTGTTTGCAACTCCGCTCTAATTTCCCGGGATTTGCTTGAAATTCTTTGTGTAAGTAGTCATTCAGCAAGCGGTGCACCATTACATCCGGATACCTTCTAATGGGACTGGTGAAATGGGTGTAATGTTTAAATCCCAAACCGTAGTGACCTATATTGGTGATTGAGTAAATCGCTTTCGACATTGAGCGAATGGCAATGCTGTTTACTACATGTTGTTCAGGTTTTCCTTCAACGCCCGACATTAGCTGGTTAAGGGATTGAACAATGGTTTTATTATTCGTTAAATCAATATCGAAACCGAAATTTTTTACAAAATCTTTCAGTTTAATCAGTTTTTCCTCGTCGGGTCTATCATGAATTCTGAAAACAAAGGGTAGGGGCGGGTCTTTTCTAAGAACGGATATATGTTCTGTAACTTTTTTATTGGCGAGTAACATAAAATCCTCGATTAGTTTATGGGCATCTACCCTTACTTTTCTATAAAGTCCAATAGGTTTGCCTTTTTCATCGAGATGAAATTTTACTTCGTCTTCTTCAATAAGTAAAGAACCATGTTTGAATCTTTCTTCCCGCAATTTATGGGCGATTCCATTTAAGATTTTCAATACCCTTCCATATTCACCTTCACCGGTTTCAATAAACCCTTGGGCCTCTTCATAGCTGAATCTTCGGTCAGAATGAATGACCGTTCTACCATACCATTCTTTTTCAATTTTACCCTTTTGGGTTATTTCAAAGACCGCAGAAAAGCTAAGTTTATCCTCATTTGGTCTTAAACTGCACAAAAAATTTGAAAGTGCTTCAGGCAGCATTGGTACGGTTCTATCGACTAAATATACCGAGGTAGCACGTTGCCAGGCCTCATCGTCGATTTTCGTTCCAGGTTTTACATAGTGTGAAACATCTGCT
>JAYSVQ010000172.1:0-2155 GCA_043718485.1 Bacteroidota bacterium | reverse complement strand
TTGGATATTCAAGCACAGAGCAAAAAGGCAGACGTTGCTTTTTTCTTTAAACAATGGGGTGGGCGAAATAAAAAAGCAAGCGGTAGATTATTGAATGGACGTACCTACGACGAAATGCCAGAAATTATGGAATTGTAATTTTGCGGCAATTTTTTTTCTTATCAGGTAGGAGACAAATCAGTATTATTAGTGTTTGTTTTTGAATCAGAAGCGTCATCAACTTTTTTCTTTTCATTCCTTCAAAACTCCAACAATTTATTCGCCGCTTCTTCCTGCCCAATTTTGAAGTACTTCATGAAAGCGGTTTCGGTGCGGTGTCCTGCGATTTTCATAACGAAGTAGGAGGGTAAGCCTTTGTTATAGAGATTGCTTGCAAAACTGAGCCTGGCTGAATGCGTTGGGATTTGAAAAATGCGGTTTCCACTCAAAAAGGGAGGCCACACACCAGCCTGACCTCCCCCTTTTCGGTTCATCCCTCAGGCCTGCACAGCCCGTCGCACCATTTAAGGCGGCCTTCTTTGGCCTGCAAAAAGTCCTTTCTATTTTTAGGTTTTTTTCGCACATTCGTTCCCCCAAAATAAATGGCAAATCCAAAACCAAATTCCCGTTCTCGATTTTGGAAAATTCCAACCGGTGCACGGCTGGTTTTTAAGGTCATGCGACCTTTGGATGGGAAAATTATTTATTCTCTTTTTGCCAACGACCAAACCCCCGGTGTGGACCCTTGGTTTCACGATTTAGCCTTGTGTAAACGCTATGCCGAAGCCTCACTTGAACGCCGCCAAACCGGCGAAGGTTGTGATTGGATTATTTGCTCGCCTGAAGGAGAAAATCTCGGTTTATTTCACCTTTATAATATCAAAAACCAAAGAGCAGTTCTTGGATATGCATTGGCAAAACATGCCCGTGGAAAAGGACTGGCCCAAGAAGCATGTGAGCAAGTCAAAGCGCATTTATTTCGAAATCAATTTGTAAGTGTAAATGCGGTTACCGCATTTGATAATATCGCCTCTCGTGCGTTGTTAGAAAAAACCGGATTCAAACCGGCACAAAATCGCATGGATCGAAAAGGAAAATGGATTACGTATCGCTTGCCACTTAATGTGTCCCAAAAACCCGTTCACTTTGAAGAGAGGAAATTTTTCCTTCAGGATCAACCTGCTTCAACATTTCCAGAAAAAGAGAAAGTTTAGGGTATCCTTGCCGCATGCGTTCTGCACTTAAGCGCATGTCTTTGGTAAGATAAACACGGCCCCCACGAGAAAAAACCGATTCATCAAGTGAATCTAAAACCCCAAACAATTTTTCATTCACGGGTAAATCAAGCGTAAGCGTGTAGCCCTCCATCGGAAAAGAAATCAATCCTGTTTCTTGCGGACCAAACCATTTCAGCACACTTAAAAAAGAACCAAGGCCGGCCTTTTTTACTTTCTCCAACACCTCTTTGATTCCTTCAAAAGCCGAGGCTTTGGGCAGCACCAATTGATATTGGGTAAATCCCCTTTTTCCATAAATTCGGTTCCAATTGTGAATGGTATCTAAAGGGTAGAAGTAAGGGTCGTAACCTAAAATATTTTGTTTCAGTTTTGCCGGATGTTTCCCATAAAAAAGGGAATTAAAAACCGAAATCGAAAAACGGTTCAATAACCAGGAGGGGAGGTTTATGGGCACATCTAATTTCGGTTTTCCGTGGATGACAAGCTGCGCATTTTTTTGCTTTTCGCTTTTCAAATCCTTAAGCATCGCATGTTCACCTAAGAGCAAAATACTGCGACCTAAATTTCTTCCGGAAGAAATCGTGTCAATCCATGAAACGGAGTAGGTCCATGCGGTATTTTCTTCCATCGCCTTGAATATTTGCTCCAGATTTTTTGCGCGGATGCTCTCTTGCCGAATGTAGGAAGTCTCAATTTTTTTCAGTTGAATGCAAGCACTTAAAATGAGGCCTGTAAGGCCCATTCCGCCTGCGGTTGCTTGAAATAAATTGGGGTTTTCGTCACGCGAGCAGACCCGAATTTCTCCTGATGGCACTAATAAACGGAGGGACAAAACATGCCTGCAAAAAGAGCCTTCAGCATGATGGTTTTTCCCGTGAATGTCAGAGGCAATGGCGCCACCCACGGTTACAAATTTTGTTCCCGGTGTTACCGGCGGG
>JAYSVQ010000171.1:0-6193 GCA_043718485.1 Bacteroidota bacterium | reverse complement strand
TCGTTGTTGATTCGATTTGCGGGGTCGATGAAAGAGTGTTTTACAGGTTTATTACCGATGAACTCATGCTGGCTGAAATAACAGATATGTATATTCCGGGGATGAACACCCATTACATTTATGAAGAATTTCATCCCAATCACGAGTATGACATTAGAAAACATTGTCAGGATTTTTTTCGATTCTTCCTCAATAAGGAGAAAAATTATTACGAAACCTGGCTCACGAAAAAGGCTGAAAACTCTCCTGAGGTTGTCAGTTTCAGGGCGGGTTTTGAATCATTCCGGCAAGTTTATTTCGAAATAATTTCGATTTCAATTGCAAAAGAAGAGGCTTTTGTTTTATTCAAGGCTGACTTTCATGGCAGAATGGAAGGAACTCGTGAAGAATTGCGTTTCAATGGAGAAGGTGCATTTCAAATGAAGTTTCAGCATGAATGCTGGTGTGTGGACGAAGTTAAGTGGCCAGACCCGATAGCTATCGGGTGAGTTGAGGAATTGTCGAAATATGCAGCCAAGTGTATTTGGAAATTCATTTATGACTCTGGCACTCATACTCCAGCTTTTTTATTTCTTCTGCATATAAAATGAGGTTAGGATCAATTCCAAACCCTCCCAAAAGTTCGATCCTTGGGCTGTAGTTTCCTTAAAATCAATTTGGCCTTTTTAGAAATTCTAACCAAAATTTTCTGTTTTGAACCTCCGCTATTAAAGCCTGAAATGCTTTTTGGATTGCCTAAAAACGTCTTCAAATTTTGGCAAATCGTTGATCTGGTTTTCCAATTTTCGTTCCCAATTTATTTTCAGATTCGCTTCCTTTGACATTACTTTTTCTTGAAATGTTTCAGGGTCATGGCCCTTATTTTTTGCCTTGTGTTCAAACTCACCTTTCACATTTCGGGGTTCCATCCCTTCTATTTCAGTTAGATACCAGAAATCATAAAGGTCGCGCGGTTCTTGTCTTGCCATCAGCGCCACCATTTTTTCGATGAATACTTCTTCCAGGCTATAACAGATTACACCGAAGGGTTCTCTCGGCAAATCTGAATATAAGCCGATGGCTTTTCTTGGTGCCGCCACAAATTGTAGTTTTTCGCCCTCCTTCCCTAACCAGAAGGAAATGTAGAATCCCCTTTTTCACACCCTACCTGCATAATAAGAGTAAAAGTCAAAAATGACTTCGAAATTTTGGGGAGAAAAGTTCGACTTTTCGACTACTCAGGTTGCCTGCCCGCCGAAGGATGGTTTTTCGCTTTTTCAGTTTCATGAACCTGTACTCTTGTTCGAATCAAATCCAAATCCACAACAATACATCAAGGTAAACCCATTTATTTCCGGAACCTTTTATAGGAATAGTTTAATTTTTATACATATTAAAAAGGTTTGAGTCAACCGCACAAGATTTCGAAAGGAAATGGTTTTGATTTTCCCTTGCCAGCTAACGAAGAATTATTGTGAATGATTTAATTTTGAGATACAAAAGCAAGATTTAATTTTTTTGCTTCTTTTCTGCATCCCCATTTTTCTTTTTAAGATAACCTCTCAACAATACATTATGTCCTGCTGCATCCATGTTTTGTTTAAATCCACCTGCGCCTTGTTTAATATTGTTCATCGCATCATCTACCGTTTGTGCGAATGCACTATCCATAAATATTTTTCCTAGGGTTCCATTGCCATACCGGATATTGCCAATTATTGCTGCAAGGTCTGAAGTAATAACTGCGGCATTGTCGCTTGTCACTTTGAGTTTCTCCATAATATCATCAATACTTACTGCACGGGTGGTTTCAATAAAATCTCTGTTTTCCAATTCAGGCTGGCCTGGATCTCCAGGAATGATTGTCACCATTTTGTTACCCATCAATCCATCTGAGCCAATAATTGCCATTGCATTTTTCTTCATAAATTTCTTTGACTCGGTTTCAATAAGCATGTCCACCCTAACTGTGGAATCACTGACTTGAACTATGTATTCAACTATTCCCACATTGATTCCGGAGAAGCGCACATTATTGCCTACCAGAAGCCCGTTAATGTCACTGAAAACTCCACTTATCCGGATCGTGCTAGAAAACAATTGCTTCTTTTCGCCAATTAAGTACAAGCTGGCGATGAATAAGATAACACTGGCAGAAACCAGCAATCCTAACTTAATACTATTTCCGGTATTTACTTTCATAAAAATTATTTAAAAAAAGAGGCGACCCATTCGTCCTCGGATTTGGATAAATCGGCAAAAGTGCCTTCTGCTGCAACAATTCCGTCGCGAATGATCACCATTCTATTGGCAGTGATTCTTGCACATTCTATATCATGGGTGATGATAATGGATGCAGTATTGAATTTTTTTTGTATTTCTAAAATGAGTCTGCTTATTTCCTTTGAAGTTATAGGATCTAGGCCGGTTGTAGGTTCATCATAAAGAATGATTTCGGGTTTCATAATAAGCGTGCGCGCAAGCCCAACTCTTTTTCGCATCCCGCCAGATAGTTCTGAAGGCATCTTGTCAATCGCATCGTCCAAGCCCACATTATGTAAGGCTGCAATAACAAGAGCTTCGATTTCCTCTTTACTTTCAAACTTGGTATCTCTTAATGGGAATGCAATATTCTCACGTACCGTCATAGAATCGTATAATGCGGCGCTCTGAAAAAGAAATCCAATTTTCTTTCGAATGAGATTTAATCCTTCATTGGATTGTTCGGAAATTTCTTGATCGAAAATTACAACCTTCCCTTCATCAGGTTCAATTAATCCCACCATGCACTTGATCAAAACAGATTTTCCACTTCCTGATTTTCCGAGTACCACCACATTTTCTCCCCGATGAATTTCCAGATTGATGTTATTCAAAACTGTGTTTCTACCGAAAGATTTTTTGAGGTTTGATATTTCAGCTATAATTGTTTGCATAAAAGACTATGCTAAAATGCTTGTAATTTGAACGGCAATCATATCGATTACGAATACGGCAAGAGAGCCATAAACAACAGATGAATTTGCAGATTCCCCGACGCCTTCTGTGCCCTTGTTTGAAAAATACCCTTTATAGCAACCGATGAGGCCAATCATAAATCCAAAACAAAAGGTTTTTAATACGGCAGGAACAATATCGGCGAAGGTTACCTTAGCAAAAACCTGATAAAAGAATAAACTAAAGCTTACGTCTCCTTGCATATTTACACCGATGTATGAACCGTAAAGTGAAATTGCATCACTAATTATGACCAAAACAGGAAGCATCAGGGTAGACGCTAAAACTCTGGTAACCACAAGATATTTAAATGGATTATTTCCGGATACTTCCATCGCTTCAATTTGTTCTGTCACTTTCATGGAGGCGAGTTCAGCACCAATACCTGAGCCTACTTTTCCGGCAAAAATTAAGGCCGTTATTACTGGGCCAATTTCGCGAATGATGGAAATCGCCACCATTGCGGGCAACCATGATTCTGCTCCAAATTCGGCCAGGGTAGGTCTTGATTGAATCGTCATAACCAAACCCATAATAAAACCTGTAATCGCAATTAAAGGGAATGATTTATAACCAATTTGGTACGCTTGTTTTACAAATTCTTTCCATTCATAGGGTGGCCGAATCCATTCTTTAAAAAAACGAATAGCAAATAAGGTCAACAGCGTTGATTCGGAAAAAAAATCACGAAGGGCTTTTCCATAGACTTTTCTTAAGGGTTCTTCTTCCCTAAAAGTCTCGATATTTTCCTTTACTACTTCAGCCATTTCGAAATTTCTTAATTGAACAATCTATCCTTTAGAATTTTTGGGGTGGTATATATATTTCGGATATCTCAGGGCCCAGTTGCCGGGACCAATCCCTTTTTCAGAAACAAAAATTTTGAAGATACAGGGACATTAGTTCCGAGTAAAAAACCCCAAGGCTTCAAGGGTTCGACATGGTCGCAGATTACTTTAATGATCGCTATTAATGGAATAGAAAGAAAAATTCCACTTAAACCCCATAGGGCACCTCCAATTAACACGGCAATAATAGAAATAAGGGCATTAATCTGAACTTGCCTTGCCACAACATTCGGTACAATCAGATTATTATCAATCAATTGCAACACAATATATAAGCCCATTACCAGTACCGGATAAACATATGAATCTTTTGTCACCAGGGCTATGGCCATAGGCAACAAGGCGCCTACAACGCCACCGACATAGGGAATTAAATTAAAAAAAGCACCCAAAACCCCTAGAAGAATTGCATAGTCTATACCGAGAAGCAATAGCCCGACAGAATTTAAGACAGCCATAATCAACACTTCAAAGGAAAGACCAACTAGATAACTCTGAATAATTGTTTTAATACTAACGAGAACTTCGGCAACTTCAATTTGATTTTCAACTTTGAAAAGTCTATTTACAAACTCGAGTAAAAGTATTTTGTAATACAAAATTAAAAATACATAAACGGGTAACAACAAAGCAACCAAAGAAAGGTAGCCTGCATGATTTAATAACTTTCCATAGGCAATATTGTCAATTACATTTGTTGACTTAACCGTAAGCCAAGTCGTGATATTGCTTTGCCCTACATTGAGCTTTATAGAAACCCAATGAAGAAAATCACTTATCATCAAAATAAATTTGTAATGCAAAAAGGGATATGATTCTGTTAGGCGCTCAGTTTGCGTTGAAACCAGGAGAAGGACGGCAGCAAAAAATAGTACCGGAAGTATAACTGCGATGGAAATCGCAAAGAGTCGATTCACATTTTTGCGAACGAGAAAATTTACAAAAGGATTTAATAGGATGGCGAAAATGGTTCCGAACAATATCGGAACAATAATATCCTGACCCGCTTGCAAAATGAATACGATACCAAAAAGGGAAATAAATATCAGTGCTATTTTAGCATATAAAGGGATTTTTAGATCTACTTCCATTACATTTCTTCAGACGGAGAAGTTTTTTTTAGGATTTTTTTTAGGACAAAGCTGCCTGTCGCTCTGATTTCATCTCCATGTTTTGCAGCCAAATTCGCAACGATGATTTCCATTGCTAACCCAAACAATTTTGAAACCGGGTTATGTGTTCTTTCCGTAAAGACTTTTTTCACCAATAAACCAGCCCCTAATCCAATCGCTGCATTTTTCAAATTGGCCTTTACCTGAGGAGTAGTAATGGCGTCTTTAATTCCGTTAACAATAAAACTTGCCGGGTTGAGGTCTTTGTATGCGGTTTGAAACTCGCCCTTGAGCAATTTTCCATGTGCTAAGTGATCTCTTTCCCTCTCAAGGATCATTTGTTGAAGCAAAAAGTAGGCATCCTTATTTTTCATTTTTTTTAACGGTTTGTTTGCAAGATGATTGCATTTTTCATCGGATTTTTAATCCACTTATTCTTGAATAAAAGCAATACCATTCCGATGAAGGCATAAAATCCGGCAACAACAAAAAAACCAAAATAGAGTTTTCCCAATTCCTCCCCTAGCCAAAGTCCAATTCCGATATTTAAAATCAGAAAGAATATTGAAAAGAAAACGAATACAATCAAGTGAGCAGAAAGTGTTGAAACTACATCCGAAAACGTTAAGATTGCCTTTAGTTTATACAATTCTATCGTAGCACGGGTATAGCTTTCTGTCTTTTCAAATAAAGATTCGACCTGAGGGGTTTGATTTTCCATTTTGATAATTTTGGATGTTGCCGAAATGTTTTTGTTAAATTACGCCTTAAAAGAAGTTGACTCTTTGCTTTGGTGATTTCCCGTCAATTCTAATGCTTTTTCTTTCGCTACCTCCAATTCGGCCTTCGCCTCTTCCAACAATGCATTAAACTTATCTTTCAATGCATCGGTTAAATCATTTGTCTTTCCAACGATTTTTTTCCGTGTTTCACTACCTTTGTCAGGGGCAAAGAGAATTCCTAATGCGCCGCCGATAACTGCGCCGACCAGCAATGCGCCGATCACTTTTCCTGATTGATTTAAATTTTCCATTTTGATTTTTATAATAAAATAATTAATAATATAATGATAACTATGACAGCGCCTGCTGAAATATAAATGCCTTCACCCAGCGCCTTCAATTCCTTTTTGATAGAGCGAACTTCCATTCTGAGTTGCTTCTTTTCCAAAAAACTTAACTTTGATTTTTCTATGTTTTTTATTTCGGCTAACCGGGCCATTAGACATGCTGCCTCTTCTGATTCAACAGGTTTTGA
>JAYSVQ010000018.1:0-2846 GCA_043718485.1 Bacteroidota bacterium | reverse complement strand
GTTTTATTTTTCTTTAGGACTCGATTTCTGAACGCATCACTAAAAGATTTTTTGAAACAAGCCTATGATATCAAAAATTAAAAATCTGGCGAATAAATACCACAATGATATAGTTTTGTGTCGCCGGCATTTGCATAAACATCCCGAACTTTCCTTCAATGAATTCAACACACAAAAATTTGTTGAGGCCAAGTTAAAGGAATTCGGAATTAAGAATATTCAACGGATGGCAAATACAGGCGTTGTTGCTTTGGTGGAGGGTAAGAATCCATCTAAAAAAATTATTGCTCTCAGAGGTGACATGGATGCTTTGGCAATTCAGGAAACAAATGATGTTGAATATAAATCGACCAACGAAGGAGTCATGCATGCCTGCGGCCATGATGTACATACTTCTTCCTTACTCGGAGTAGCTCGTATATTGAATGAACTGAAAGAAGAATTTGAAGGCAGTATTAAATTTATTTTTCAACCGGGAGAAGAAAAGCTACCCGGCGGGGCTTCATTAATGATTAAAGAAGGTGTTTTAGAAAATCCGAAACCGTCTTCTGTCATCGGTCAACATGTAATGCCTCAGATTAATGCAGGGAAAGTTGGTTTCCGTAAAGGTTTATACATGGCAAGCACTGATGAAATTTATGTCACCGTTAAAGGAAAAGGCGGACACGGTGCCATGCCTCATCTTGTTATTGATCCTGTATTGATTACCTCTCATATGATTATTGCCTTGCAACAAATTGTAAGCCGGAATGCAAAACCAATAATTCCATCTGTTCTTTCTTTTGGAAAAGTAATTGCCAACGGTACAACCAATGTTATTCCCGATGAAGTTTTTCTGGAAGGTACTTTTCGCACATTGAACGAAGAATGGCGTAACGAAGCTCATCGTAAAATGAAACACCTGGCCGAATCACTTGCCGAAAGCATGGGAGGGAAGTGTATCTTCGATATCCGACGCGGTTATCCATTTTTAATTAATGACGATGCTGTAACCGATCGTGCCAGAAAATCCGCAGAAGAATTTTTAGGAAAAGAAAATGTGGAAGACCTGGAGATATGGATGGCAGCAGAAGATTTCAGTTTTTATTCTCAAAAAGCACCGGCCTGTTTTTACCGTTTAGGAGTACGCAATGAATCCCGCGGAATTATATCTTCCGTTCACACATCTACTTTTGATATTGATGAATCAGCGCTTGAAACGGGAATGGGGTTGATGGCATGGATGGCGGTGAAAGAGTTGGAAGGGTAGTATCAGGAACCAAGAGTCAAGAACCAAGAATGAATTTTTGATTGGAATGTTAAATAATTTTTTTGTTTTGTTTGGTTGATAATTTGAAATATTTTTTAATTGATTGAAAGGGGGGAGTTTCGTGTATATATTTGTTATAGCCAATGGTAGGACGACCCTTCCAAAGACGACCGACCGACCAAAATTTAAACATAAAACCAAAGACAAACCATTTTGACAGGTGACCAACATACAGACCATATTACAACTGGACAGCGAGTAAGCCGACACTCTAGCCGTCCCAATGTTTTTTATTTTTTTTCCACCGCACAAAATATTTTGAAATTCTGCCGACACATCCCGAAAGCTTTCGGGAGCACATTTGCAAGCCACACAAGCCGACACACAAACCCTGCTTGCAAAAGAGCCAATTCTCCCACCCGCCACAGGACGAGAATGACCGTTTACAGAATGAAAAATCGTATCTTAACCGACTAAAAATTGTATTGAATTAAGTAATGGCAAACCAAAACCCAGAGCAAATAGCAAGAGATAATATTGACAAGCAGTTGACGGCTTGCGGCTGGGTTATTCAGAACATTAAACAAGTAAATCTGAATGCTGGAATTGGTGTTGCTGTTAAAGAATATTTGACCGATGTTGGGCCTGCGGATTATGTTTTATTTGTTGAAGGGAAACCTTGCGGAGTTATTGAGGCTAAACGTGAAGAAGAAGGACATCGAATGAATGTTCACGAGGGACAAGGTGAAGAATATGCAAACGCCAAACTCAAACATCTTAAAAACGAACCATTACCTTTTGTTTATATCAGTACAGGCGAAGTAACAAGATTCACAGACTTTACAGACCCGAAACCAAGAGCAAGGGAAGTATTCAGCTTTCACCGACCTGAAACATTAAAAGATTGGGTGAAACGAGACAAATCACTTCGCAAAAGATTATTTGACTTGCCTTCATTGCAAACCGAAGGTTTGCGGGATTGCCAAATTAACGCCATAACCAAATTAGAAACTTCCTTTAAAGAAAACCGACCAAGAGCCTTAATACAAATGGCAACAGGTTCGGGAAAAACATTTACAGCCATAACCGCAATTTACCGTTTGCTAAAATATGCGAAAGCAAAAAGAGTTTTGTTTTTGGTTGACACCAAAAATTTGGGTGAACAAGCGGAGCAAGAATTTATGTCATTCGTTCCGAATGATGACAATAGAAAGTTTACTGAATTATATAGTGTTCAACGACTGAAATCAAGCTACATCGCAACCGACAGTCAGGTTTGCATCAGCACTATTCAGCGTTTGTATTCCATTTTAAAAGGAACTGAACTGGAAGAAAGTGCAGAAGAAGAAAATCCGAACGAAAGCCGGTGGCAGCCAAAAGAAATTCCACCGATTGAATACGAAGGCAAAATGCCAATTGAATTTTTCGATTTCATTGTGATTGACGAATGCCACCGAAGCATTTACAATTTGTGGAAACAAGTATTGGAATATTATGATGCTTTTGAAATTGGTTTAACCGCTACTCCCGACAAAAGAACCATTGGTTACTTCGACCAAAATTTAGTAAGTGAATATTCTCACGAAATGGCGGTTGC
>JAYSVQ010000170.1:0-6199 GCA_043718485.1 Bacteroidota bacterium | reverse complement strand
CGAAAGGCAACTTTCCAAGCAATGAAAATCCGTTGACCATAATGATTGATTTTAAAACAGGATGGGAAGAGACCTATCCTTTGCTGTTGAAAAAACTAGAGCCCTATCATAATTTCCTTACCCATTGGGAAAAAGGAAAAAGAGAGGAGGCTCCGATAATTATCATGCTTTCCGGTTACAATCCCCCTGCATCAGAATTGATAAAAGAAGAAATCCGTTGGGTTTGTTTAGACGGTTCGCCACGAGACCTTGGCAATGCGTATTCCCCGGAACTGGTGCCTCGGATTAGTCTTTCTTGGAATGGATTTAGAAAGGGAGTTCAAAAACCACAAAGCATTGATGATGCGATTCGGGAATTGGCGATTCGATGTGCAAATGAAAATAAAGAACTCAGGTTTTGGGCCTTGCCAAACCGGAAAAAAATGTGGGATTTATTGTTTTTCCTTGAGCCCAATATTCGTTTACAGGCAGACAGATTGAAGAAGTTTTCAAAATGGATGAAAATCGTTGAAGAAAAGCAATAAATGAGAGAAGAACTTAAAAACCTTTTTAGGTTGAAAGAGTATTATTCGGGAAACAAAATTCAGGGTTTTCTTGTATTGAAGTACCGAAAATCACTTTTAACTTCCCATTTTTAAAGATTGAAAACCGAATTGTCAGACATAGCTGGAAGTTTTAGAAAAGCCATTGTGCTCGTTGCCTTGATTTGGTTAGTTTATTTTATCCAAATCATTTGGGGTTTTGATCCGGGTTTGTGGGGAATTGTGCCCAGAACCGCTCATGGTCTGATTGGCATTTTCACGGGACCTTTTATGCATGGCGATGTTATGCATATATTTTCAAACACCTTGCCAATGGTTGTTTTACTTACATTTTCCTGGATTTTTTATCCCTCTGTAACAGGAAAAATGCTGATTTGGGTAACCCTCATGACCGGCGTATGGGTTTGGGTGGCAGCTCGACCCTCCTCGCATATCGGTGCCAGCGGAATTTTATATGGCATAGCTTCCTTTCTTTTTTTCAGCGGCCTGATTCGAAAAGACATCCGCTCGCTATTGGTTTCTCTTGCGGTCGCAATTTTATATGGGGGAATGGCATATGGAATTTTTCCGAATGAGCCCGGCATTTCTTTTGAGAGCCATATATTTGGTGCAGTCGCAGGTTTGGTGCTCGCCTGGTGGTTCAGAAAGTTGGATAGGGTGCCGAAAAGAAAATATTTTTGGGAAGATGAGCCCGATGGGTATTTGGATGACCCATTTGCCGAATGGAATTTTCGACAGCAAATCATGCCTCCGCGCGATTTTGATGAGGAATGGAAGTCTAATAAGGAGCTCGATTCTCCCTAAGCAAATTTTTTTCTCATCATCAAAAGCAAAGGATTAAATTTGCCACCATGCGAAATTTAGTCTGCCTCCTTTTTCCAATTCTCTTTTTTTCACACCAAGCCAAAAGCCAGTCCATCGACTCGGCAATGGTTAAATCCATTTTCGAAAGGGTGCTAACCCATGGCGGGTGTTATGCTGACTTATTATTACTCTGTAAAACGGTGGGTCATCGTTTGAGTGGTTCACCTCAGGCAGATAAAGCAGTTGAATTAACGTTTCAAATGTTGAAGGAGGCAGGTGCAGACAGTGTTTGGAAAGAAACAGTGATGGTTCCGCATTGGGTTAGAGGCGAGAAAGAACAAGCTAACATTCAAACGAAATTGCCAAAAGCAAAACTTGCGGTTCCGATTTGCGCATTAGGCGGCTCAGTTGGTACCGGAGCAAAAGGAATTTCTGCTGAGGTGATTGAGGTTAAAAGTATAGATGAATTAGCCCAATTGGGAAAAGCTAAAATCGAAGGCAAGATTGTGTTTTACAATCGGCCAATGGATCCCAAAAACTTTAATACGTTTCGCTCTTATGGCGGCGCAGTAGATCAACGCTCCAAAGGTGCCATTGAGGCATCAAAATACGGTGCTTTGGCTGTGGTAGTCAGATCCATGACATTGACCCTAGACGACAATCCCCACACCGGCGCCATGCGCTATCTGGATTCCATTCCTAAAATACCCGCTTGTGCGATTTCAACATTAGGCGCAGAAAAATTAAGTAAATTATTAAAAGGGGAACCCGGCCTTACATTTTTTATGAAAATGAATTGCCAAACGTTGCCAGATGTGGAATCAGCAAATGTGATTGGAGAAATCAAAGGCGCCCTTTTTCCAAATGAAATTATAACCGTGGGTGGACACCTTGATTCATGGGATTTAGGCGAAGGTGCGCATGACGATGGAGCCGGTTGCGTGCAAGCCATTGAAGTTTTGAGACTCTTTAAAGGTTTGGGTATTCGTCCGGATCGCACCATAAGAGCGGTGATGTTTATGAATGAAGAAAACGGACTGATGGGCGGAAAAAAATACGCTGAGAATTCCAGAGGTACCCAACACAACCACATTGCGGCTATTGAATCAGATGCGGGCGGATTTGCGCCCATTGGCTTTGGTTTTGATACCAAGAATGACACCCTGAAAAAAATGTTGAGCTGGGCCGGTTTTTTTCTTCCTTGGGGATTGTATGATTTTCATGAGGGCGGAGGTGGGGCTGACATCAGCACCCTGAAAGAATTTGGAACTGTTCTGATTGGCCTGAATCCCGAGAGTCAGCGTTATTTTGATTACCACCACACTCAAATCGATACCTTTGACAAGGTTAATAAACGCGAATTGGAATTAGGCGCAGCAGCTATGGCCGCATTAGTATATTTTCTTTCAAAATATGGAGTGGGCAGATGAGACTGACAGAAGAGGCAAAAAATGTATTTAAGCCCTTTTTGCGTTCAGGCGAAGAATTGCTTTGGTCTGCACAGCCGAAACAGGGAATAAAATTCAGAACCCAGGATTTATTCCTTACCCCTTTCAGTATTTTATGGGGTGGCTTCGCCATTTTTTGGGAAGCCATGGTCCTTTGGATGGGGGCACCTCTAATTATGGCCCTCTTTGGAATTCCTTTCGTTTTGATTGGCTTGCATCTCATGATTGGTCGATTTTTTTATGATGCTTTTTTACGATCCAAAATGCACTATGCAATTTCAAATCGTCGCGCATTAATTTTTTATAAAGGAAAAGAAAGCCAGATTTTTTCATGGGATTTGAACGATTGCAAGCACCTTTCTTTGAGCCGGTCTAGAGAGAATTCCGGCACCTTAAATTTTGGCGAAATGGCAAAAGGAAACACAAATGGATTTCAATTGCCTTATGACAAAGCCAATCCCGGGCCGGCTTTTGAAATGATAGAGAATCTATCAGAGGTAAACGAGATTTTTGAAAGAGCGAGGGCTGATTGCCCGGCAAAGCAAGACTTAGGCTACGGAAATACATTTTGGGATGAGAATCAAAATCAAAATGTAGATCAAGAATCTCAGTGAGTTTATTCAGCCTTGTACCAACCTTGATACATCACATATAATTCTGCTGAACGTTTTAATCCGGCTAATTGGGTTTCTGAAAGGGGCTTGATTTTTTTAGCCGGACTACCCGCATATAAAAATCCGCTTTCAAGTTCCATGCCCTCTAAGACCACCGAATTTGCAGCGATGATTACGTTTGAGTGAACAATAGATCTGTCCAAAACGATAGCCCCCATTCCCACTAAGACCCTATCTTCGATGGTGCAACCATGCAGGCAAGCGTGATGTCCAACTGTAACCTCATCTCCAATTGTGGTTCCAGAATATTCAAATGTACAATGAACCATTACCAAGTCTTGAATGCTACTGCGTTTTCCAATTCGAATGGGGCCAACATCTCCACGCAGAACGGTATTGTACCAAATGCTCGATTGCTCACCAACGATTACATCGCCAATCACGCTTGCATTTTCAGCGAGCCAACAACTGGGGTGAACTTGCGGAACAATATTGTTTAGGGGACGAATGAGCGCCATATTTTAATTTACGGCTAATTTGAAAAAAATCTCTGAAGAATAACAGCCTGAATAAGGGTTGTCTTATGCTTTCACCAATTCAAGCACACTAATCTCAGGGCGAATCCCTGCACGACCTGCGTATCCAATAAATCCAAATCCTCGATTCACATTTAAATGCTGACTTCCTTCGGTGTACAAACCTGCCCATTGTTTGTAAATCCATTGTGCGGGGCTAAATCTAAATCCGGGAATTTCGATTCCCATTTGCGCCCCGTGTGTATGTCCACTCAGCGTAAGCGCGATATCCTGAAATTGTGTGCGAACCTCTTTATCCCAATGTGAAGGGTCATGAGAAAGCAATATTTTTACATTAGCAGATTCAGTACCAACAAAAGCTTTTTGCAAATTGCCATAACTGTGAAAACCTTGTTTTCCACTGATGTTTTGAACCCCGATTAAGGCGAGTTGTTTATCCCCCTTTTCAATTACCACATGCTCATCCATCAATAATTTCCAACCCATTCTTTTATGTGTGTTAAGCATTTCCTGAAAATTATTTTGTTTCTCGCCTTCTTTCCAATCTCTTGTATAGTCGCCATAATCGTGATTTCCTAGAATGGAATAAACACCCAAAGGAGCTGAGAGACGAGAAAATATTTCTTCGAATGGAATCGCTTCTTCGGTTCTGTTGTTAACCAAATCTCCAGTCATTACGATTACATCAGCTTGGGTTTCATTCACTATCTGAATGCCCCGTTCAACTTCTTGTGAATCATCTAAACTTCCGGAATGCAAATCTGAAATCTGCGCGATTTTAAATCCGACAAAAGAATCAGGAAGGTCTTTGATAGGAATTTTAATCGTGCGAACAAGATAGTCATATTTCCCCTTGACTGCGCCGTAGAGCAAACCGAGAAAGGGAATGGCAGCAACCATAATTCCCGCACGCTGAATAAATTCTGTGCGATTGATAAGCGTTCCTGAACTGCTTTCTATCGGTGACTTGCCACGAAACACATTGCTGATATTTTCAACAAGCCAACGACCGCCACGATACACATCTTCAATGAAAACAAAAGCGAAAATAAAAAGCTTGGGCAAGTATAAGATGGCGAAAGTGGTAACCCCAAAGTTTATAAACCTCGGACTCGCCTTCAATCCTAGTAGAAAACCGGAAAAAAAGTACATCACCCAGATATAATAAGCGGCATGGAAAATCCAAAATCCGATTTTGAAATACCGGGCCCATCCAAAGCCGTTCAAAGCCGTTTTGATTCCTTGAAAAGCGTAAAGGTCAATTAAAACGAGAAAGCCGAGAAAAAGAAGTAAACGAAAGATATACGTAGTGGCAGGTAAGTGCATGGAAAAAGGTTGAATGCTTGAAACGATTTAGGGCAGAAAAGGTTTAAAAAAGTTCAATTTTGGCCATTAAAGGGATAATTTCTGGCTAATCCTTTGTCTTTTCTTATGAAAAGTTGAATGCAGGTTTTAAATAAAATTTCCAAATCGAGCCAAAAGCTTTTGTGTTCCACATACCAAACATCAAGCGCAAAGGTTTCGGAAAATGAAATATCATTTCTTCCATTTACTTGCGCCCAACCTGTGATGCCGGGTTTTCCCAGAAATCTTTTTCGTTGCGCATCAGAATAGAGCGGAAGGTATTCGTGTAGCAAAGGC
Source organism: Bacteroidota bacterium (assembly GCA_043718485.1). Taxonomy (GTDB): domain Bacteria; phylum Bacteroidota; class Bacteroidia; order J057; family JADKCL01; genus JAYSVQ01. The sequence continues at coordinate 614 of JAYSVQ010000170.1, read as the reverse complement.
CTTGGACCCACTAAAGACATATCTCCTTTTATCACATTCCAAAGCTGAGGAATTTCATTTAAGGAAAAACGGCGAAGCCAAACGCCGTCGGGAGTTGGGATGAGACCTTCCTCTGTGTAAGTACAAAACTTGTAAATGCGAAATGCTTTTTCCTGAAAACCTGTTCTTTCCTGCTTGAAAAAAATCTTTTTCTGCCTGAAGAATAAATAGAGCACAAGCAGAAGTAAAAAAGGGAGAAGGATTCCAAGAAGTAAAACAGAAACGACAGTATCTCGCAAGCGGTAAAGCATTACTTAAAGGATTCTGCTTTCAAATTCAACCACTCAAGTGCATTCAAGCCCAACATTTTTTCTTTTGTTGAGGCAGAAAAGGATGAGCTTTCAATCAACTTCCCGGGTTCTAATTCTCCAAGCGGGAAAGGATAATCTGTTCCCAGCGCAATTCGATTTTCGCCCAATAGTTTGGTAACCAAATCGAGTGCATGGAGGTCGTGTAAAATACTATCCACCCAAAACTGTCCCAGGTATTTTTCTGGATTATGTGGATTGTCTATCGCACACAAATCCGGTCGAACTTCAAAACCATGTTTGATTCTTCCAAAGGTTCCGGGGAAA
>JAYSVQ010000169.1:0-6206 GCA_043718485.1 Bacteroidota bacterium | reverse complement strand
ACCGGCTCAATGATTCCCTTAGGTTCCTGCACCATGAAATTGAATGCAGCAACTGAATTATATCCGGTTTCCTGGCCTGAGTTTTCAAGCATACATCCCTTTGCACCTTCAGACCAAACAAAAGGTTATGCCAAAATCATTTCAGATTTAGAAAAATATTTGGTTGAAATTACCGGATTTGCTGCGGCTTCTTTGCAACCAAATTCAGGTGCGCAAGGCGAGTATGCAGGCTTACTTACCATTCGGGCTTACCATTTAGATCGGGGAGATACGTATCGCAATGTTGTACTCATTCCTTCTTCTGCGCATGGAACGAATCCGGCCTCAGCAGTGGTTGCTGGCATGGATGTGGTGGTGGTTGCATGTGATACAAACGGAAATGTTAACCTCGATGATTTGCTTGCCAAGGCGCAGCAATACAAAGACCGTTTGAGTTGTTTGATGGTTACCTACCCTTCTACTCATGGCGTTTTTGAGGAGGGCATAAAAGACATTTGCAAAATCGTGCACGACCATGGCGGTCTTGTGTATATGGATGGGGCAAATATGAATGCGCAAGTTGGACTTACAAGCCCAGCAACGATTGGCGCCGATGTTTGTCATATCAATTTACATAAAACCTTTGCGATTCCACATGGTGGAGGCGGCCCGGGCATGGGCCCGATTTGTGTGAATGAAAAACTTGCGCCCTATCTTCCCGGACATCCGGTAATCAAAACCGGCGGAAGCAAAGCGACTTCGGCCGTTTCGGCAGCCCCTTGGGGAAGCGCAAGCATTCTCCTTATTTCGTATGGATATATTCGCATGCTGGGCGCCGAAGGCGTTACAAATGCTTCGAAATATGCCATTCTCGGTGCAAATTATTTGTGCAGTCGATTGAAATCTTATTATCCGATATTGTATGTCGGCAAAAAAGGAAGAGTGGCCCACGAATTCATCATGGATTTTAGAGGCTTTAAGCAAAGCGCAGGTATCGAGGTTGAAGATATAGCAAAACGCTTGATGGATTATTCCTTTCACGCACCGACAGTTTCTTTTCCGGTTCCCGGCACCTTAATGATTGAACCGACCGAGAGTGAATCCCTGCAAGAACTCGACCGATTTGTTGAGGCGCTCATCAGCATAAAAAATGAAATTGCTGAGGTTGAAAACGGTACCGCCGACAAAACAGACAATGTCTTGAAAAATGCACCGCATACTGCAACCGAACTTATTGCCGACACTTGGGCACATGGATATGCACGCGAAAAAGCTGCGTTTCCGGTTGAAGGATTAAGAGATTGGAAATTCTGGACGGCGGTTTCGCGGGTAAACAATACTTTGGGAGACAGGGTGTTGATTTGTTCTTGTTTGCCGATTGAGGCCTATGCAGAACCGGTTGCAGGCTAATTTATCATGAAATTCTATTTGCTGATTTTCTCATTTGTCATTTTTGCTTTTAGCGGCTGTGAGCATTGCTCAACCTGCAAATACAACAATGCTGCAAGTGGGGCAACCGAAGACTGGATTACCTTTCAACAGGCTTGTGGAACCAAAAAGGAAATTGAGGAGTATGAAGATTCCTCAAAAGTTGCCGCCGACCTCCTATCCAAAACGATTGTGTGCACGAGAGATTAATTCCTTTGCTTTAAAGAATAAACAAGAATGCCCTCATGCTGTAAAAGAGCTTCATTTAAAAAGGGATAATAATTTTGTTCCTGAAAGTGGCTCGTATCCAGCAACGCAATGAACTTTGCCCCTTGGTAAATAAGGCCTTCATATTTTTCCGGCGAGGAGAGCCCTCCGGCAAATCCTGAATACCCCTTTTGGTCCATTAAATACAAACAGAGGTTTGGGGTAATATCATGTGGCACTAAAAAAATATCGATTCGGGTAATTCCTGCTTCTCGCAATTTTGGTGTAATGGATTCAAATCCTAATTCCCTTTCAATGTAGTCTTTGTTCCACCATCCTAAATACCGGCCCTTTAATTTTGATTTTGCTGTTCCAAATGAAAAAAGCAAAAGCACAATAAATGCTCCTTTAAGTAAAAAAGAACCCGCTAATTTCGAATTCCAGGAATAAAGGCCAAGGACCAAAAAAATAAAAAGCGCTGGAAAAATGGCCATGAAATTTATAGTATAATAATCATGGTTCACTAAATTTTTCAGAAACAATAAAATGAATGCCAATCCGCCGAGAAAAAGAAAAACCATCCCTTGTTTTGCCCAAGAGGGCAGAAATTTGAATAGAAAAAAAATGCCTAACCCTGCAACAATCCAAAAATAACGCATTGCTGTTGCCCAATACTCGGTTATCCAATACGACCAAATATCAAGCAACACTTGTTTGGTTTCTAAAAAAGCCATTCCGAAAACAGGCTTAATAGACATTAAAAATATGGCATCATTAAATTGGGAATTATAATTTCGAGCAAAACCTAACCAGAAAAGCCAGGGGATTAGGGGTAATAACAGGGCAGCAAATCCTTTTCCATTTAGAAAAGGAGTGCCCCTCCACTTTTGCAAATGCAAAACAGCCATGAAAGCACACCAGGGAATTACGGAAGTGATTTTCAACATTCCCCCAAGTGAAAATGAGACGATTGCCATTAACAACCAAAAAGTTTGCCACCTTTTTACATAAAGCACAATCGAATACAAGGCAAACAGTTGAAGGCTAAAAGCTGGCACATCTGTCAAAAAATTAAATCCGTAAAAAAGCAAAACAGGCGAGGTTAACAAGGTTAAGCCAATACACAAACCCCAAATACTTTCTTTAAGCAGTGTCTCTGCCAACTTCAATACACTAAAACAAGCCAGAAAAAGAAAGCACATGACGAATGCACGGTAAATCCATTCATGGTATCCGGTTATCTTCCAGATCTTAGAAACCAGCCAATACAATCCTGTAAACTCGCTCACCGTTTTTCCGGTTCCATCCCAGGCCCGAAAATGCATTTCAGGTTGCAGCAAGGGAATATCTTCTTGATAATAATTTAAGGCATAGGTAAGGCAATCCGTTTGTCGCCAAATATGGGGATGCCTCGGCCTGAGTGTTGCGTAATCAAGAAAACCAAAGTAAAAAAATGCGAGCAGGAAAAAAGAAAGTAAAACCCATGCTGAGTATCGGGGAAAGAAAAAATCTCGCTTTTGAATAAGAAATCTAAACACGCATACAAAGATGCAAAAAGGAAATAGGGAAATAAACCCCTAAAAATTGCATTCATTCTTCCAAAGATTGACCTGAGATACTGGGAAAAAGAAAAAATAAAAGACAATTGATAGATTTTCTGAATTTTTATTAGTTTAGACCATGCCTAAGGTTCGGTTTACCTATGCTTTAAAGCCTCATTTTCCTGGGGCAAACGATATTTTGATTGAGGCAAAAACAATTAAAGAGGCGATTGAGACCTTAGAGGGGCATTTTCCGGGTTTAAGAAATTACCTGTTAAATGACGATGGTTCGGTAAGGAAACATGTAAATATCTTCCACAATCAGAAATTGATTCATGACCGCAATACCTTAACGGATGTAGTTTCAGAGGCAAGTGAAATTTATATCATGCAAGCATTATCTGGAGGTTAAAAAATATGAAGAAAAAATCAACCCTTCTTTTGGGTACTCGAAAGGGACTCATCGTGTACAAAAAAGAAAATGACAAATGGAAATTTCACGCCGAACACTTTACCGCTTCACCCGTTTCTTATGCTATGGAGGATCCCCGAACCGGTTATTGGTGGGTTGGTATTGACCATGGCCACTGGGGTTGTAAGTTGCAGCGCTCAAAAGATAAAGGCACAACTTGGGATGAACTGAAAGCACCGGAATATCCAGAGGGAAGCACCCTAAAAGACGGGAAACCTGCATCCCTAAATTACATTTGGATGATAAGCCCAGGGCATGAAAGTCAACCCGAAACCCTGTATTTTGGAACCGTACCCGGAGGGCTTTTTGTAACTCATGATGGCGGAGAAACCTTAACTTTAAATCAAGGCTTATGGACACATCCATCACGACCAGATAATTGGTTTGGGGGAGGAAAAGACGAAGCGGGTATTCATTCCATTTTGGTTAACCCCAACAACCCCAACCATATTATTTTAGGGGTGAGTTGTGCGGCGGTTTTTGAAACCCTAGATGGTGGAATTACCTGGGATGCCCGAAACAAGGGCTTGAAATCCGATTTTTTGCCTGACCCAAACGCAGAATATGGACATGACCCACACATTATCTCGGTTTCACCTTCAGATTTTAACACCATTTGGATGCAAAACCATTGTGGAATCTTTTTGACCACAGATGGCGCAAAAAATTGGACGGATGTTTCGGAACCAGATGGGCCGGCCAAATTTGGATTCGTGGTTTCGGTAGATGAAGAAGACCCAAATACAGCTTGGGTTATCCCTGCAATCGCTGATGTTTCCAGAGTTCCGATCCAAAGAGGGCTCATGGTTTGTAAAACAAACGATGGTTGCAAAACCTGGATTCGCCAACAAAAGGGCTTGCCCAATAATGCATATGATATTGTGTACCGTCACGGAATGGATATTACCGGAAGTACGCTCGCCTTTGGCACCACCTCAGGGAATTTATTTCTCTCCGAAGACAAAGGAGAAAACTGGAGTTGTCTAAATAATTATCTGGCGATGGTATATTCCCTTCGTTTCGCCGATTAGGGCTTAATAAATTAAACCACCGGTTAAACCCTTGAAATAGGTTTGAATGGTTTTGAGGCCCGGATGAATTTTTCGGAGGGCTTGAATGTCTGCATTAAATCTAGGTTCGCGGTACCATTCAAACATTCTTCTTGCATCTGAAACCATCATCATTAAGATGAGCGTAAGTAAACGGTAATGAGAAGGTTTTTTTCCAAAAACCTTTTGGTAGGCAATCAATGTCTCATAATAGGTAACATTATCGCCCGCAATATCGACCGTTTTACCAATCCATTCCTCCGGATGCAGAAAAGCGTTAGCCGCAAACCAACCAATATCTTCACACGCAATCATTTGCATGGTCGATTTTTTGCCCAAACACTTCCTCAAATTTTCCCAACTCACCCCTACCATTTTAGCATCTGGCTTTAAGTTATCCATAAAATAGACTGGGCGTAAGACGGTAAAAGGAATTCCAATTTCCTTTAAATATAATTCACTTTTATGCTTACTCTCAAAGTGCTTTAAATTCGGGTGGTCATCACATCGTGCAACAGAAGCAAAAACCAAATGTTGAACGTTATTTTTCTTTGCGACATCTGCCAGATTCTGACTCTGCTTGACTTCATCCGTTCCCATTTCCCAACTATTTTGAACAGAAAAAACACCGTAAGCACCATTCATAGCTAGTTCTAATGAATCCGCATCATTTAAATTTCCTTTTACCACCTCTGCGCCCAATTTTTTCAAGGCAAGTGCCGGTAGCGATTCCGGCTTTCGTGTGAGGGCACGGACTTTTGCACCGGCTTTCAACAAATTTCTAGCCGTTGCCCCACCTTGTTTTCCTGTGGCTCCTGTAACCAGGAAAATTTTATCCTTAACATCTGTCATAAAAAATCAGTTGAAAAAAGGTGGGCACCTAAAATTGAGCATTTCCTAAATTCAGAAATGCCATTGAAAAAATACGTTTCAAAAAATCAAATTCGCTTAACCCGAACGGCATTCATGCCCTTCATTCCTCTTTCGAGTTCAAAAGAAACTTTGTCGTTTTCACGCACATCATCAATCAAACCGTTTACGTGAACGAAGTGTTTTTCTTGTGTAATATCTTCTCTTATAAAGCCAAACCCTTTAGAGTCATTGAAAAAATCAATTTTTCCTGTTCGCACCGCAGGCATTTCCTCCTCCTCTTTTTTAGGAACACTAATTTCAATATTAGCGGCGATTACCTTTTTCTTTTTTGTTGGATCCGGTGGGGTGTCGGTGAGTTCACCGTTTTCATTAACATAAGCCATCATATTTTCGAGACCTCCACCTACAGAGTTCTTCTTACGTTCTTCTTTTTTCTGCTCCTTATCCTGACGCTTCTTTAGACGTGCTTTTTCTTTTTCTTTTTTACTAAAAGTTTCTGACGATCTCCCCATTAAAAATAAAATTTATATGTATTAAAAATAAAAGGCTAAAAATAAGTCGAGTAAAAAAATAATTCAAAATAAACTCACCTACTTTTAAAAATACCAACAGACTGGCAACCCTTTTTGAAAATAGGCGAAAAGTATTTTCACTTTA
>JAYSVQ010000168.1:0-6220 GCA_043718485.1 Bacteroidota bacterium | reverse complement strand
AATACAATTACCCCAAACAATCCAACAAAATCGAAATTCCCTCATCCAATTCTTCCTCTGAAATAACTAAAGGGGGAGCGATGCGAATACAATCATCTGCATTTAAAAACCAGTCCACGACAATTCCTTTTTCCAAACCCTTTTTCACAGTATCCAACACTTTCTCAGAGGAGCGCAATTGAAGGGCCAACAACAAACCTTTTCCTCGTATCTCAAGAATCTCAGGATGAAGTAGGCGCTTGCGCAATTGAAGCTCCCTTTCCTTAGCCTTTAACTCAAGTCGCTGATTCATCAATATTTCAAATGCAGCTTGACCCGCTGCGCAACTTAAAGGATGTCCCCCAAAAGTGGTGATGTGTCCCAAAGGAGGCGAAGTCATTAAAGCCGACATTATTTCTTTTCGGGCTATAAATGCGCCGAGTGGCAATCCCCCTCCCAATGCTTTTGCAAGCAATAAAATATCGGGAATTACCCCCGCATCCTGAAAAGCAAAAAGGCTCCCTGTTCTTCCCATTCCCGTTTGAATTTCGTCGAAAATAAGAAGTGCACCGGTTTGCGTACAACGTTCACGTATGGCTTTCAAAAACTTGGCTTGGGGTAAAATAACCCCAGCTTCTGCTTGAATCGGTTCAACGATTACACATGCACATTCTCTGTCTATTTCTCTTAGCGCATCAAAATCATTGAAGGGAATATGGCTAACCTCAGGCAAAAGGGGGCCATACCCTTCTTTGAGCCTGGCACAATCGGTCACAGAAAGGGCGCCATGTGTTGAACCATGATATGCGTTTTTAAATGCAACCATTCGCCGCTTTCCGGTAAATTTTTTTGCCAGTTTTAGGGCACCTTCAACGGCTTCGCTTCCACTATTCACAAAATAAACCTGATCAAAATCGGGTTGCAATTTTGCACATAAGGCCTCTGCATATTTTACCTGAGGAGAAAGAATAAACTCTCCATACACCATAGTATGCAAATAGGAATCAGCCTGCTTATGAATCGCTTCTACAACTTCTTTGGCATTGTGACCAACATTGCTTACCCCAATTCCACTGATAAAGTCCAGCCAGGATTTTCCAGTCGGCCCATACAAACGGCAGCCCTCGGCACGTTCAATCTCAACCATAAGCGGAGCCGCTGATGTTTGGGCCAAGTGTTGCAAAAAGAGACTTCTCATGGTCATCTTGCGAATTTAGAAAAAGACTTGACAAAAGCCCTTTTCGATAAGCCAAAAGTCAATTTGTCCCGAACAAAATCCGAAAAGAATAGGAGATTCGAATTGTACCTCAGGCATGGAAAGGAATATGCCACTTTTTCATGAAAAGCTAATTTGAAACCCATCCAAAAAACGGAACTGAATTAATTTTTAGATTCGAAAAAAGCCCGTAGATCTTCAACCTGTTGATCACTCATTCTTTCTTGTGTGTAGTTAGGCATATAGGCTTTGTGTCCTTTTATAGAATGGGTTCCCCGGCGAATGACTTCATACAAAGAAAAATGACTGCTTTTAGTGAAGTTGCGCGTAAAAAAATTTTTTGAATAGTGACTATTGTCCAGCTTTAAATACTTACTTGGGCCATTTGCCCCGTGACAAAACAAGCAGCTTTGATTGTACATGCGTTCCCCTCGTGTTTTATCGCCTTCAAATGCATAACCTTCAGATTTGTTGTTCGGCGCATCAGAAAAAGTGGCGGGCGATTTTTGCAGGTAGAAACTTTTCAAAAAACGAACGGTCTCATTTCTATCTCTCGATGCTAAATCATTCAGTTTTTTTAATTCATTTTCATTCAATCCCAAATCTCCCAACCTCATCTCAATTGTATAAAAATAGGCAATGATGGAATTAATCTCCCAAGGCTCTAATTCTCGTCCGGCAGAGCAGGTAGTAGAACAAAGTTGAATGGCCTCCCGAATGTTGTTTCTTGCCTTTTCAACCCAGTCTCCATATTTTTTTTGGTAGTCATCATTGTACCATGTCTCACGATTGACAATTCCCCAAAAGGTACTTCCCTGCAAAAAAGGAATTTCATTTTTTACAGCGAAAACAAGGCGCGCCTCCGGGTCACTTTTTAAAAGACTGGGGTCTTCCTGCACCAAATTATGGCAATGTGTGCATTTGTAAATATGGGATTGAAGCGGAACCTTTTTGCCATCCGGGCCATTCGTAATACCCGTCTTTACCAATTCCTCGCCCTGTTTTGCCATTTCGGCTGTAGCGGTCTGCAACGCATGTGACGGCACCGCAACTCCCAATTCAAAATAAATTTTCGACAGCGGACTTTGCGCATTCCAATTCGGAATCGGGCCTTTTTTGTATTTAAGGATTGCACCTAAAAGAACAAAAAATAAAAGAGGAAGAATGACCAAAAAACGGCGCATAGTACCTCGAAGATAATGGAAATAATCAGGATTTTCAACCCTTAAAATTGTTTCTACGCTCATTCAATTTGAAAAAAATGAGAATTTCCCCTTTTCAAGAACGCAAAATATATTGAAAACAGGGTTCAAAAATGCTGATAAAATGACCTAATTTGGGCGACATGAAAATCAATTCCTTTCTTTTCCTTTTTGGGTTTTTGCTTTCTATTCCGATTACGGCAGCGGCATCGAAACCAAAAATTGCCGCCGGCCCTTACCTCATGCACCGCGGCGAAACAGAAGCAATTATTTGGGTGTTATTTGAAGGAAACCCAATACCTGAAATTACAATTAAGGAAAGCGAATCTAAAAGAGAAATTTCTTCTATAGACTTCAGCCCTACAAACCCGCAATGGAAAAATTACACTCCGGCAAAAATTTCTGTGAAAGCCCTGAAACCGGATACCGAATACAATATAAATTTTTATGAACCCGGCGGGTCAATATTAGAAGAATTTCATTTTACCACCCTAAAAAACAATCCAGCGGAGTTTAGCTTTCTGTTGGGTTCTTGCGCCTTTCAGGCACAAGGTCCGGGCATGATTTTGAAAAATGGTTCAATGGAAATTTTTGACAAAATGGCCCAGGAGGAATCTGATTTTATGTTATGGCTGGGTGACAATTTTTATTACTTGTATGGGGAATGGAATTCAAATGAACGAATGCACAAAAAACAGATAAAAACCAGATTAGATAAGCATTTGAATGTATTCATGAAAACGACTGCCCACTATCAAGTTTGGGATGACCATGACTTTGGCCCGAACAATAGCGATGGAACTTGGGACAGAAAAAATGAAAGCCTGGAGATTTGTAAATCGTATTGGGGAAATCCATCTTTTGGCACTGCCGCCACACCGGGAAATTTCTGCAATTTTAAAGTAGGAGATGCAGAATTTTTCTTGGTAGATGATCGCTTTCACCGCAGCCCACCCGATGACCCTTCGGGGGGTATGCTCGGCGGAGCCCAATTCCATTGGTTGTTGGATGCCCTAAAAAAATCAACAGCAAATTTTAAATTGATTTGTATTGGTTCTCAGGTGATCAACACCGTTAGTCCGAGTGAGAGTTGGTCACGGTATCCAGCTGAAAAAAATGAATTTTTAAAATTCATCGTCGATGAAAAAATTGAAGGGGTGATGCTTTTAACAGGAGACCGCCACTGGACCGAAATGTTGACCACTACCCCACAGGGCGGGTACCCTTTATACGATTTAACCGTCTCCCCGCTAACGAGTTGGGCGAGGAAATTCAGAAAAGATGACCCTGAAGAAAATAACCCAAACCGTGTGGAGGGCACGTTTTACAATAGTTGGAATTATGGCAGAATTACGATTTCAGGCAAAAAAGAAAACGCAATTTTAAGCATTGAAATCAAAGACGACACAGGAAAAACCGCCTGGACTAAAACGATTTCAAGAAAAGAGCTTTCTTTTTGAAATTGTTCTTTATCTATTGGCAAGCATTCACAAAAATCTTGCAACTCCCAAAATTCCCCTTTTATTTCATCAGTAATTTTTGGAAATTCCAAAGGCTGCAAATTTATTCCCTTAATTGGCTATGCCAGCTTTTAAAAAAAATGCCCCTAGAATTAGTAATCTGGGACATTAAAAAATAAAAAATTTTCTTTTCAATCGAATTTAAATCTTTGAACTGTGTTCGTCCTGATTAATAACCCACCACCCTCAATTGGAAGCATGGTTTGATCCCTGAAAACCACAATTTTCATTTTGCACCTATTGCATCCAGAATTTGTAATACAGGACACATTTCCTGACATTACCGCCTCAGAACAACTTCCAGAACCCCTCTTACAATTACAATCAATTTCAACTCTGTCTGGCGAGGGAATAATTTCATCAAATGTGGCACCAAAAGGAATAAAAAAATAATACTCCTTATTGTCAATTATATTATACTCAGTTCCACCATTTCCAGCACTGGAATTTATTAGAATATCATTATAGTCTCCGAAAAAAAATAAAGACGATTGAACTGGGCTGGATATTTGAGAGGAAGAAAGTCGAATTTTAAGTTCATTATAGTTGCTAAAATTAAGGGTGGCCTTCAATAATAAGTTATCCCTTCCCTCGTCAGGATTGCTTATTGAAATTCCATTTAATCCAATGTATGATAGATCTGGTTTTACTTTTATACCATTCGCATATATAAAAAGGTAATCCTCTCCGGAAAGCTTGATCCTTTCGGAAGGGTCCTTGTAAATGACAACTGACATCTCACAACGGGATGCACAATCTCCAGAAGAGCATTTTACCCGGATGGAGCCACCACCACCAAACAATTTTTCTCTGCACCTTCCATTGGATTTACATTCACATGTAACTATAGCTCAGTCTGGCAAAGGACCATTATCCTTAAATGGGTCCTTCATTGAAACGTACCAGAACTTAGCTTCTGCGGTGTTCTGGAAATGAATCAAGGAGCCTTCAGAATCAGTCTCTAAAATTTGAAAAGAATTTTCCGGTGCAACAAAATTTATCCCTGAATAATCAACCCCAAGGGATTTCACAATGTCGTGGCTGATTTCCAACTGGTTTCCATCAATCGCCTTTGTGGATAAACGATGTGCAAAATCTGGGTTATTTCTATCAATTACGAAGAAGGAATTTTTGTCCGAGGCCAATGAGTAACCAAAAGAAATGATTTCAGGTTCTTGAATCATTTCTCGCTGGCAGCTAATTAAGAAAAGAAACGAACAAAGCAAAACTGTTTTAAAACTAATTAATTCTTTCATAAAAATTTTGGTTAAAATATAAATTAAGGTAATGTATCAAATCAGAAATAATATTCTCGTTCCAACCTGTTACTCTGTATAACTCACTTCCAAAACAATCAAAGATAATGAGGGTAGGATACTCAAAAATATTAAGGTTTTTCATTAAGCTCTTTATCCCAAAATAATTGGTGTACGGGATGCTATTTCTTATCCAAAACTTCTTCACTTTTTGCCTTCGGATTCTACCGTTATCAAGTTGATTGATTCCTAACACTGACACACCCAATTTCTCTATATCAACGAAATTCTCTGAAAGGGATTTAATCATTCTATGACAAGGATAACATGACATATACCAAAAATCAACTATAGTAATGCTAGGGCAATTCGAAATAAATTTTTCAATTCTCTTGGCTCTTATTTTCTTGAATCCTTTGCCTATAGTATTGACTTTTTTCAACTTTTTTATTTCTACTTGTGAATCGCCACTAAATTCGAGTTTTTCAACGATTCTTGAAATCTCATTTTTCTTCGCATTTAGGTCTATCCTGGTTGAAATATTTGTAACCTCTTCCTCATCTGGATATTTAAATATAACTGAATGACTCTTACCATCATGAAGGCAGGAATGCAAGTATTTCCGTTCCCTTTTATTCTCATCAGGATTGCATAAAAATGAAATGTATCCGGGACATTTAGCAAGTTCGATTCCTATTGAATCCCTGTCCTTTAACACTACTTGATCATCATGATTTGATATAGTCAACATTTGGTTTTCATAGATCAAAACTTCTTTTGAGGAAGTAAGAAAAATCCAGGAAAAAGTGGAATCATTCTTAATTACCTGACATGACCATTTTTCTTTTGAAAAACCATTTGAAAACAAATGCTTTGTTTTTATTATAGCCTTATATTCAATACTTTTTGCATTTTTGGTGGATTTGACAATTTTTTCCCACAATTGAATGCATAAAGAATCTGCTTGGCCAAACGTCGTAATCGGATGACAAAAGAGAAGGCTTAACAACAATTCGACTCTAATGAAAATACTAAAAAAATTCTTTT
>JAYSVQ010000167.1:0-2175 GCA_043718485.1 Bacteroidota bacterium | reverse complement strand
CAAGCAAAAATGATTATCACTTCTGTCTGGACAAAAAGACGCGGAAAGATAATCCCATTGAAATCTGTTGTTGATGAAGCAATTGTTAATCTTCCTTTTGTTAAAAATCTAGTTATTGATGACCGAGAAACCAATTTTGATGTAGTAGGCCGTGAAATTTTATTTTCTTCAGTAGAAGAATCAGGTTCTCTTGAATGTAAACCTGAACAAACAAATGCTGAAGATCCATTGTTTATTCTATATACAAGTGGTACCACAGGAAAACCTAAAGGTGTTGTTCATTCACATGGGGGATATAATTTGTATACACATTTAACAGCAAAGTATGCGTTTGACCTTTCAGAGAATGATGTTTTCTGGTGCACAGCTGATACGGGTTGGATTACTGGGCATAGTTACAATGTATACGGCCCCCTCTCTTTGGGCGTTACTTCCCTGCTTTTTGAGGGCGCTCCTGATTTTCCCGACCCGGGAATTTGGTGGAGTGTAATTGAAAAATTTAAGGTAACTATTTTTTATACTGCTCCCACTGCTATTCGATTATTTTTGAAATATGGAAAGGAATGGCCCGAAAAGTTCAACCTAAGTTCATTGCGCCTTTTAGGAAGTGTGGGAGAGCCCATTAACCCTGAGGCTTGGTTTTGGTATTATAATAATATAGGAAAAAAAAATTGCCCAATTATAGATACTTGGTGGCAAACCGAAACAGGAGGGCACATGATTTTGTCCCTTCCCTCTTGTATTCAAAAACCAGGTTGGGCGGGTCGACCCTTTTTTGGAATTAAGGCAAAAGTGGTTGATAAGCAAGGAAATGAAGTTCCCAGAAATACTATTGGGCATTTAATTATCGAAGAGCCCTGGCCTGCGGCTCTAAGGACATGTTGGGGAGATCATGAGCGATTTATGAAGTACTGGACAGAGATAAAAAATTATTATTACGCAGGGGATTTGGCAACTCAGGATGAGGATGGGTATTTTATGATTTTGGGAAGGGCCGATGATGTTCTCAAAGTTTCAGGCCACCGAATCGGAACGGCTGAGGTTGAAAGCGCATTGGTTTCACATCCTGCGGTGGCCGAAGCTGCAGTTGTTGGAGTTCCGCATGAAATAAAGGGAGAGAGTATTTGTGCATTTCTTTTGTTGCGTGCAGGTTTCAACGTCTCAGAAGTTTTGATAGAAGAAATTAAAAACCAGGTAAAAAGGGAAATTGGTGCTTTAGCGATTCCTGATTCTATTCATTTTCCTGAAAAACTTCCGAAAACCCGGTCTGGAAAAATTATGAGAAGAGTTTTAAAAGCCCAAGCCATGGGAATTGACCCAGGGGATATTAGTACAATAGAAGATTAGATAATTTCCTTTTCTCGGTCAACAATAAGGACAACGAAAATCGAAAAAAGAAAAGTAGCAATTATTGCCCCAAGTAAAATTAAACTTCTTTTTGGCCGTGCTTTAAACGAGGACGGTTCTCCTCGCTCAACTATTTGAATTAGGCTTGGATACTGTTCTAAATTTAATTTCCGGCTTAAGTATTCTCTTTCACCATCGCTCAATCGTTCTTCTAGCAATTTCAAATTCACTTCAAGTGAAACTACTTCATCATATCTTTTATGGAAATCAGGTTGACTAATCATTTGTTCAGAAAGATATCGGTCAACATTTTGTCCCATATTGTCAAGATGATAAATATGATACCTGGTTCGGATGGAGGAAAGTGAATCGAGAATAATTACCCTTTCTTCCCTCATTTTTTCCAATTCAGCGATAGAGGCTTGAAAACCCCTTTTTCTCTCAGAAATAGTTTCAAAAAAACCGGATGCGAAATTGAGGTATTCATTTGCGATGTCACTCGCAACTTTCGGGTTTACATCATAAATTTCAATTTCGATTGTGGATTGGTCTGTATAACTAACGGTTACTTTTTTAGAGTAGGTAAAGTAAAATAATTTGTCAGCGTCCTTATTTTCCTTTTTTATACCATAGTGTTCGTATAGACTATATTTTTTCGCAATTGAATCCTTAATTTGAATTGAATTTAAAAATGCAACAGAGCGGTCAATGTCTATTTCCTCTGCTGATTCAAACTATGTGCGCTCCTCGGCAGTGTGGGGATCGACGATCACGAAAGGGCAACGACCAGAATCGAGGGGTAAGCCGCAACGAATGCCCAAGTGAACA
>JAYSVQ010000166.1:0-2175 GCA_043718485.1 Bacteroidota bacterium | reverse complement strand
CTAAACCGGCATAAAATTTTCCAAAGTAAAAATTCTTGCCCCGGGAAAAGGACAAGCCATTTGAAATGTATTTGTCCCGACTCCAAAATGAATTGAATTCAAATTTAGATACGCTCCTTGCAAAATCAATTCGGGAAAATGCACTAAAACGAATCCAATTATTTTCCTCGTTTGTAGAAACGAAAAACAAACTCGCACTTTGATTGTAACCCACCACGTTTTGATTTTGCTGGGGTATGCTCTCACTTTTGATTCCAATTTGTCCAACCTGAAAGCCAATTTCCTTGCTTTGTGAAAAGGCCAATGGAGCGGTAAGAATGAATAAAAAAATAAAGAGAATGCAATATTTCATCAGGCTGAAAGGTAAATTTCTTTCAATCTAAGAATAGAATGTTAAAAGAAACACTTATTAACCAAAATTTATAAGAGAAAAATTGAGTACCCGCATTTCAAAATAAATAAAAAGGGTCTCCTAGCATACTGGCCTAACCAAGAATTCGAATGCGTTAAACTAATTTTACTTTACGGAATCAAATCAGCCTAAACGCTACACGAATTTTTGCAGCGGTCAATTCAGATTGATTATTTTTGTCCTCTTGTGAAAGTTAAGCTACCCATTCGAAATCTTTTCTCCTGCCTGATTCTACTGACATTGGCGCTTGAAATTCCTGCCCAGTTGAATCAAACCGTAAGGGGTTTGGTTCGCGATGCAGATTCTAAAACATCATTACCCGGTGCTGCTGTATCGGTGTGGAAGGACAGTTTGTTAATTCAAGGCGTATTTTCAGATGAAAATGGGATTTTCAGAATTGAAAACGTGCCCGTCGGCAGGGTTTCAATTCAAGCTACCTACTTAGGGTACCAGCCGATTTTCCTGAATAACATCATGGTTACAACCGGAAAAGAAGTGGTGTTGAACCTTGAGTTAAGTGAAAAATATGTAACGGCCACAACAGTGGTTATCTCTTCGGGCGCGCGCACCGAGGCAAAAAATGAAATGGCAACCGTAAGCACGCGGCCTTTTACCATTGAAGAAACCCAACGCTATGCAGGCACCAAAAATGACCCTGCCAGAATGGCCCAGAATTTTGCCGGTGTCACCGGCGCCAACGACCAACGCAACGATTTAGTCATTCGTGGAAATTCACCCACTGGCTTGTTGTGGAGGTTAGAAGGCGTTGATATTCCCAACCCCAACCATTTCGCCACCTTCGGCACCACCGGCGGGCCAATATCTATGTTGAACAACAACATGCTTTCGAATTCTGATTTTTTTACCAGTGCTTTTCCGGCTGAATATGGAAACGCCCTTTCGGGCGTGTTTGATTTGCGCATGCGCAATGGAAACAATGAACAACGTGAATTCACTGGTCAATTTGGTATGAATGGAGTTGAGTTAATGGCCGAAGGCCCCTTTTCCAAAAACAAAAAGTATTCGTACTTATTGGCATTTCGCTACAACAACTTAGCTATTTATAAGAAAATCGGAATCAAGTTTGGTTCCTCTTCGGTTCCTACTTTCACAGATATGTCTTTCAAACTCAACTTCCCAACCGAGCGACTGGGTAACTTTTCGGTTTTTGGAATTGGTGGATATAGTGAAGGTAAAGCACTCGAAAGCGAAAGAGATTCCGCTGATTTTTACGGGCCGACCGGCTCTGATATTATTTTTCATTCAGGCATGGCAGCCGGAGGCCTCGTTCACACCTTTCCAATTAATGATAAATCCTTTGTGCGAAGTACCCTTGCCGGAACTTGGTCAAACATGAGCATTCTAATGGATACGCTTGAGCGAATTACCAAAATTGCGAGTGGCTTTTATCGAAACTATTCAACTCAGGGCAAAATTTCTTTCAATTCATTTTACAGTTTAAAATTAAACTCACGCAATACATTGAAAACCGGCGTCTTTATAGATTGGGTTGACTACAACCTTTTAGACAGCGTTTACCTTCAAAGCCTGAATCGATGGGTAACACTTACCGACTTTAAAGGCAGTAACTTCTTATTCCAACCTTATGTGCAATACAAATTGCGCGTTACGGAAAAATTGACCTTGAATGCAGGAGTTCACGGCTTATACTTTAAGGAAAACCAAACGGGAAGTATAGAACCGAGATTGGGAATTAAACAGCAAATCGGAAACCGTAACACGATTAGCCTTGGATATGGTTT
>JAYSVQ010000165.1:0-6266 GCA_043718485.1 Bacteroidota bacterium | reverse complement strand
TAGCATTATTTGCTGTATCCCTTTTGCTTTCTTGGTTTACCATAAAAGTGCTGAAGATTAAAATCAATAGACAATAGAATTTATCATGGGTGCTGATGGCTTTTTGCTTATCGGCACCCATTGTTATTTAATTTTATTGCGTGTTGGGTTCGTTCCAAGTTTGGCAGCTGGTGCAGTCATTGGTGCGCCGTCGTTCAGGGGTCTTTATGGGATTTGATTAAATATTGGTGGACTTCTTCACCTGAACCTGGCAATTGGGGTAAAAATCCCTCTGAAGTAATTGGAAATGATTTGGTTTTATCCCTATTTCAGGCAGGTAGAATGACGGGTGCTTATTATGTATCTGAAATTATGATCAAAGAAGGTGTATTACTAATGGTAAATCAGCAGGGAGATATTGTTTCAGATGGAGACGACAAAATCAAGTTTAAAATAATAGATTGATTAACTATTTAAACCATTTTCGGGGAGGGTTTTCCCTCCCCGAAATTACTTTTACGAGCATGAAATGTATTAATTTTTTGTTAATTTCTGTTTTCATTTTTTCTTTTTCTATTAAGGCCCAGTCCTCATTGTATCAGGCAAGACAAATTGAAGGAACGGAAGAAAAATTGAAATCCTTTTTTGAAGAACAGGTTGAAAATGAGGCTGAAATTTATTATGTTTTCCACCTTAAGCCTTTTAGTTGCCCGAGGTGTGAAGGATTAATAAATCCGATGATAAAGCATATAAAAAGTTTAACACAAAACGCTACGTTCATTTTAATTGTAGATTATAAGAGAGAAAGTGCAGTTGCGGGGTATTTGCAAGCCAGAAATTTTGGAACTCAATTTAATCTTATCGATACAAAGGGCAAATTCTCAAAATTTATTTCCTTTAATTCAGAAAGGTTAATTGTGCCTTTTCTTTACAAGATAAATATGAAGAAAGGTGAAATTCTATATTCAGCGAGTTTGTTAGGAATGGAAGCAACAAAAGAAACGGCTAAGCTGATTATAGAGGATATTACACCGGAATCCAAGGAAAAGGAAAGTTTGCCAATGGAACCCATTAAATTGAAAACAAGTTCAATTTCCACGGAGGCGCAATTGTCGGTTTCAGAAGAAGTAAAACTGATGGAGCGAATAGGTCATCCGATTTCCATTCCAATTGCATTTTCAATTTCAAGACAAGGCGTAATCTCTTTTGTAGATCAAATATTAGGTTCGGTTTTTTCTTTTGATCACAAGGGTAATTTTATCTCCTCATTACGCCCAAGCGAAGAAGAGTTTAGAAAATTTAAATCTGCAAATGTAGAAGAGTCAACCTATCAGTACTTAGTGAAAAACAATATTGCTAATGTAATTTACCTTAAATTAATTGACAACCAAGATTCATCCGTTTTAATTTCGGCTTCTTTACCAGAGTTGAAAATGGAAAGCGATTCGAATTTAGGCTATTATAATAAAATCGCCTTCCTCGCTAAAACTTTTGATGGAATAATATTGAATGTTGATACGCTGGAATGGAGCGAATCCGAAAAATTCTTTATTTCTCATTCATCTGCCATTTATATGGATGATGAAATTTTTGTTCCTTGCGGCAAAGGTTGGCCTGCTGTAGGCACAAATAGCTTTGATTCAACCCAAATCTTGCAAAACCCTTTTATTGAGGAATTTTACGATGATGCGCCAATATTTGCTGTTTTTTCAACCGAAGGTCAATTTAAATATTATTTGGGAAATTTGCCATCAGCCTCCAGAAACTTGAGAACAGGTTACTACTTCTTTACAAGTTGTTTAGCTAAGGACCCAGATAGAAATACCTTCTATTTAAGCGCTGGCAAATCCGGACATATATATTTGTATGACAATTTAAATGCCGGAGAACAAAACCCCAGAGACAGTATCTTTGTATTTTCAAACCCACTTCAATTTTCGCTTGGAAAAGTGAATGCAGAAATCGAAATTTTAGTTGATTCGGATTCACAGACCTATTTTTCAGGTGACATGTATTTCAAAAGTCATTTGCCGAAGGCGAATAGAGAAATTGAATATTTTCAGGAAATAGATAAACTAACAGAGTCAACTATCATTGACCTTAAGTTTTTCGAGGAAACGATTTTTGTGCTTGTTGAGCATGCAGATCATTACCAAATAAAGGGTTTTGACAAAGCCAACCAATTGGTGTATACAGGAGCGATTCCATTTGAAGAGAATTCTAAAAAATTTACCCTAAGGCCAAAGTTCTATTTAGCAGGAGATAATGGTTCCATAAGCCTTCAGGGAATTCGGTTTGATGATGAATTTTATTTTTTGTCAAATTGGGAGATTAAGAATTAACTGAATGGATGCCTTTAAATGCTTCCAATGCTAGCAACTCAAAGTTGGCGTATTCGCTTTACACCCAAAATTTCACTTTGGGAACGGATGAAAATCTGCAAAGTGCTGGAGCTATAAAGGAGGGAGTAGAAGTTGCATTTTCTATTTATGACAATGTTTCTGTAAAAAAAATCCGGTTTGGCGACCTTTTTGAGCAAATTATCAAAGGCAAAGAAAAGGCGATTGAGCCTATTGAGGTAGATTTGTTGAGGGAACTTTTTCTTAATGGACAGGGTATTTCAGATCAAAATTATGATGTTGCTAACAAATTGGTTGAACTTGGAGAAAGCACTAAATTGAAATGGGAATCAAAATTCTCTGCAAACAATGTAACAACAATAGGCCAAGGTTATTTCTCTGCACTTGTAATATCAGTTTTTATTGGATCATCTGTATATTGGAAAAATTACTTCTTTCAGAACAATCAAAATATTTCTGATCTTCCAGCGTGGATTGTAGCAGATGGATTTGGTGCCCTTGGAGGAGCTTTGGGTTCAGCTTGGGGTGATTATGCAAGTGGAAATAATACTAATTGGGTAAATTTGGGAGGTCAGGCAGTAATTTGGGGTGCGACTGCTTCAGGTGTCGGACCAACCTTAAAATGGTTAAAATGGCTTTAAATAATTAATAAAAATATGTTTTTTGTTTGGCTCTTTCTTATCGTTCTGGGAATTGTTTTAATAAGTTTAATCTTATTGATGAACAAAACCCAAAAAAGAACAATCTTGGTTTATGCAGTCCATTTGTTTACAATTGTTCCCGGTAGTTTTTACCTTTCAAAAATTATTTTAAATCAAGGTTTTGACAATTTTAGTGATTACGTCTTTGTAGGCTTACTTACGCTTGGAATTTCTTTTGTTTCAATTTTTGGTATAATACTTTTAGCTGCCCTATTTCAAAAAATTGGCGTGAATAGATATTTTTCAATGAAGAAGTAGTGGAGAAAGCAATCTTAGTTTAAGAAATAGTCTCTTTTTCTTTTGCCCTCTTTTTTATACTCATCAAGTAAACCCCCAAAAGGATTAAAATAAGGCCCGACACTTGTAGAAAGGTAGGCTTAATGTCAAAAAATAAATCCCAACCCACGGCAACAACAGGCATAAGGTAGGTAACCGAAGAGGCAAAAATCACGTCTCTTATTTTCAATAAATAATTAAAAAGAACCAATGCAAAGGCCGTTCCCATTGCGCCAAGAATTGCAGTAAATAGGAGCGATGACCAACCCTGGGGATGAGTAAACAAGACCCCCGGAAAGTCGGTGAAAATAAAAAGACAAAAACAAGCCGGAATTCCGGAAAAAGAAATCGCAACCGAAGTAACTAAAAAGGGGGATGCATGACTCAGCTTGTATTTTAGCACAGAGGCTGAAATTCCGTAACAAATCGTGGCTATCACCACTAAAAGGCTGTATTGAAAATTGTTGCCGAAATCAAAACCATTTTTCGAAAATGAAACGATTAAAAGTGCGCCTGAAAATCCGAGAATAATGCCTAAATATTTTAGCGTTGAAAACCGGGCCTGAAAAAAAATAAAGGAGATTATAACTGTAAACAAAGGCGAAAGTGAATTTAAAATACCGGCTTGTCCGGGGCTAATTTCCTGCTCACTCACCGCAAAAAGAATGGCCGGAATACCATTTCCAATTAATCCGGAAAGTGCGAGAAACTTCCAGTCTTCTTTTCGCACCAACCTAAAGTGTCCGATTAAAAAAGGGCTTAAACAAAGACAGGCGACACTCAATCTTACACAAGCCAATTGAAACGGACTAAAAGCCTCGAGCCCGAGTTTCATGAGAATAAACGAACTGCCCCATATAAGGGCTAAAATGCCAAGAATAAAAAAAGCAACAAACTTGGGTTGATTCATTTCCGCTTATCCCTAAAAAAGGAAATCATTAAATCAGCGGTCTCATTTTGCATAACACCTGAAATCACCTCGGTTTTAGCATGCAACAAATCCAATCCATATTTTGAAAAACCATGTTTGGGCTCAGGGGCGCCGTACACTACTTTTTTTACCTGAGACCACTTCATTGCATAAGCACACATGGGGCAAGGCTCAACGGTCACGTAAACAACACAGTCTTCCAGGTATTTTGAATTTAGGTGTTGGGTAGCCGCCGTTATGGCAATCATTTCAGCATGGGCTGTGGCATCTTGAAGGCATTCAACCTGATTATGCCCCCGTCCCACAATTTTATTTCCTGAAACGACAACTGCGCCGATGGGAACTTCTCCCTCTTTATAGGCCATTTTGGCCTGTTTTAGGGCTTCTCCCATAAAATGGAGATCGTCAAAAGGAAGCAATGGGTCCATAAAGTGAGGCGAAGTACGGAAAAGGAAGGAAATGTGAAAAGGAAATCTGCCTTTGATAAAAGGGATAAATAAAATCGAGGCCAATGCAAGACTAAAAACTTAGTCCATGTATTTTTGCAACCTTATGCATAGCACACATTATCGCACGCATACCTGCGGAGAATTGCGAATCGAAGACAAAGGAAAAACAATAAGCCTCGCCGGCTGGGTTCAGGCTACCCGTGATTTTGGCCAAATGATTTTCGTCGATTTGCGTGACCGCTTTGGCATCACCCAAATTCACGTAGCAAAGGAACAAGGCGATTTGTATATCCAGGCTCAAAAATGTGGAAGAGAATATGTGATTCAGGTCAGCGGAAAAGTTGTGGAACGAGAGAGCAAGAATGTAAATATTCCAACCGGAGAAATTGAAATTCGCCCCGAATCTTTTGTGATTCTAAATGCCTCTGAAGTGCCTCCCTTTAAAATAGAAAATGAAACAGATGGGCTGGAGGAACTGCGCATGCGCTATCGCTATCTCGACATTCGTCGCCCCAATATTGCCGAAGCATTGAAGCTAAGGGCCAAAGTAGCCAAAGCCACGCGCGAATATTTTGATGCGCTCGATTTTTGCGAAATTGAAACGCCCGTTTTTATAAAGTCAACTCCCGAGGGGGCGCGCGATTTTTTGGTGCCTTCGCGTTTGCAAAAAGGTAGTTTTTATGCGCTGCCTCAATCTCCCCAAATTCTAAAACAATTGTTGATGGTGGGCGGAATGGACCGCTACTACCAAATCGTAAAATGTTTTAGAGACGAAGATTTTAGAGGTGACCGCCAACCCGAATTCACCCAAATCGACTGTGAAATGTCTTTTGTCTCGCAAGACGACATTTTCAAAACTTTTGGAGGCATGGTTCACCATGTTTTCAAAACGGTGCAAGGCGTTGAGTTGGGTGAAATTCCACAGTTGAGATATGAAGATTGCATTCGCCTTTATGGCTCAGACAAACCCGACCTTAGATTTAATTGCCCGATAGTTGAATTGAATGCACAGGTAAAAGACAGTGAGTTCAAAGTATTTGCCGATGCCTTGGCAGCCGGAGGCCTGGTCGCAGGCCTGAATGGTGAAGGTTGTGCAAAGTACTCACGCAAGCAAATCGACGAACTCACCGAGTTCGTAAAGGCCCCGCATCGCGGGGCAAGTGGATTAATTTGGATTCGTTATGAAGCAGATGGAAACCTAAAATCGAGCGTTGACAAGTTTTTTGGCCCTGAAAAACTCAAAGAAATAGCTGCCACATTTGGGGCGAAGCCGGGTGATTTAATGTTGGTGCTTTCGGGTGCAACCGGAAAAACCCGAAAAATATTAGGCGATTTACGCCTTGAATTGGCGAACCGTGAAGAATGGAAAAAGCAAAAACCATGGTCGGTTTTTTGGGTAAAAGATTTTCCTCTTTTTGAAACGGATGAGGAAACCGGAGAGCGAATTTTCGTTCACCATCCCTTTGTCATGCCAAACCCTGAGCAGCACCATTTGCTCGATACTCGACCCGACGAGGTTTATGCATTATGTTATGACCTTGTCATGAATGGAAATGAAATTCTCTCGGGC
>JAYSVQ010000164.1:0-2179 GCA_043718485.1 Bacteroidota bacterium | reverse complement strand
CCTATTACCGCAGCGTTGGGTCTTTTGCATTGCCAAGAAGGAACCGTGAATGGGTATTACGGAAAAAATGATTCCAGAAAAGAAGAAAGAATTCGTCGCTTGCAAGTAGGTGTTTCAAAGAAAGTAATGCACCCAACCTATACTCCAGATGTAAATGGTTTTTTTACGGTTGCCGACTTAATTACCGGCTGGGGCGTCGCTGAAGCAGCGCTTGCCCATTATCAACTTTTAGGGCAAAATTATGCCGGAAAAAAGGTAGCGGTTCAAGGTTTTGGAAATGTAGGCGGCGCTGCCGCGTGGTATCTATCTCGTGCCGGAATGCAGGTGGTAGGCATTACAGATGCAAGCGGTGGTTTATTTCAACCCGAAGGAATCTCAACTGAAAAACTCGCCCAATTAATGATAGACAGAAAAGGAAATGAATTTTCAGATTCTGCGAAGGTAAATTCAAACATCGCAGAAGACCAAATATATTCTTGCGGCGCTCAAGTGTTTTTGCCTTGCGCAAAGTCTAGAATGATTTCAAAAGCCAACATGGATCAGCTTTTAACGAATGGCTTAGAGGTAATTTCCTCCGGAGCAAATGTGCCTTTTGATGACCCTGAAATATTTCTTGGGCCAACCGGTATTTATGCAGATGAAAAAACGGCAAGCATTCCTGATTTCATTGCGAATTGTGGAATGGCAAGAACCTTTGCTTATCTCATGGGTAGTGAAGGCCCCCTTAGCGATGAGGGTATTTTTGAGGATGTAAAACAAACCATTCATCAGGCGATGGCACCCCTATACAAAAATCAAACTGTGGCTCGGGGGCTTTGGCAGGCAGGCTTAAAAATTGAATTGACAAAGTTGAATGAAAAACAACCGGCCTTGTCGCATTGATTTTTTTAAGAAATCTATTCTGCGGTTTTAATTTGTATTCCCTTGAGGTCTGCCTTTTGGGCCTGGCCGCTGAGGCTGGTCACTCATGGCACGTAACACTTCTTGTTTGAAATTCTGCTCGACCCGCATCAGCAAAGCCACTTTTTTGGGCGGCAATACTTTTCTAAACTCATTAATATATCTTTTATATAAATCCAATTCCGATTGACGGCCTGCAACCATCTCATCTAACAAGGCTTCTACTTCCTCGTCTTTCATTTCCTCGAAATTGATTTTCATCTCCATGCGCTCAAGGCGCATTTTATCGCGAATTTTCTTTCGGTCTCCACTAAATTGATTGTAAACTGGCCAGAAAAGTTTTGCCTCATCGGGCGTGAGATTCAATTTCTGGGTATAATAGGCCACCTTCCAGGCTTCAAATCTTTCCCCAGGTTGGGCGAAACTCATTTGAAAAAAGAAGAACAGCAAAATTCCAATCATCGGAGATTTAAAAAACTTTTTCATAAATTATATAATTCTAAAGGGTCAATTTCGTACAAAATATCATTTTGCAAATCTGGACTTATGGAATCGAGGTACATTCTAAAAGCCTCATCCTCGGCAGCCATCGCCTCACTTCCTAAATTTAGGGCAAGGGTTTCAATATCTAAATCACGAAAATCTAATTCTGATTGTAATGTACCGAAGGTGACGCCAAATGAATCAGGGTTTAAATCTTGGGCGGGAACAAAACCAGATTGAGAAGCCACCCAAATAAAAAAAACAGCGGCTGCACCCGCGAGAAAAGCCGGTGCCCAATTTAAAAAATCGGGTTTACGCTTATCTGTTGTAGTTAGAACCTCTTTAAAAACTCGTGCTTGTAAGCCTGTGAAATATCCTGGATAGGGCTCAGGCATTTCTTCAACCTGAATCCTTGACAAAATTGGAAAATCATCTTCCAATAAATCTTTTGGGAAATTTTTATCCATGATTACGCTCCTTTGACGAATAAACGGGGTTTGGGTTTAATGAATTTCTAATAAATTCCTCAACTTTTTTTGCTGCATGATGGTAGGAGGCTTTAAGCGAACCTACCGTTCCTCCCAGCATTTCAGCCATTTCTTCGTAAGTAATCTCTTGGTAATACTTGAGGGTAAATACCATTTTTTGTTTCTCTGGAAGGGTTGAAATGGCCTCTTCCAACTTTTTTTGTATCTCTTCAGGAAATAAAGGAACTGCGATTTGATTACTGTAAAAGGCATGGTTTTCAACGTTTTTCAAATCAACCTGATTCCTTTTTTTCTTTTTTTCAATAAAA
>JAYSVQ010000163.1:0-6289 GCA_043718485.1 Bacteroidota bacterium | reverse complement strand
TGGAAAAGCAACCGGCAGTTCCAAAGGGAAGGGTGGTTCCATGCACATGTTTTCAAAAGAACATAATTTATTGGGTGGTCATGGAATAGTAGGCGGTCAAATTCCATTAGGTGCAGGAATTGCGTTTGCAAGCAAATACAACAAAGAAGATAAGCTTTGCGTTTGTTTGATGGGTGATGGTGCAATTCGCC
The DNA here is from genome assembly GCA_043718485.1 of Bacteroidota bacterium. Classification (GTDB taxonomy): domain Bacteria; phylum Bacteroidota; class Bacteroidia; order J057; family JADKCL01; genus JAYSVQ01. Next base: position 6,098 of record JAYSVQ010000163.1, on the reverse strand, counting down.
AAGGTGCTTTTCACGAAGCCCTGAATTTGGCCATGCTTTGGAAGCTTCCTGTGATTTACGTGATCGAAAATAATGAGTATGCTATGGGTACTTCAGTCGCACGTACATCAAATGTTACTGACCTTTATAAACTAGGCTCTGCCTTTGAAATGCCATCTTGGCAAGTAAATGGCATGGATTTTTTCGACGTTTTTAATGAAATGTCAAAAGCGGTTGAGCATGTTCGCGCAGGCAAGGGGCCTGTATTACTTGAAATGAAAACGTATCGGTATAAAGGTCACTCAATGTCTGACCCCGCAAAGTATCGTACGCGCGAAGAGTTAGAAAATTACAAGGAATTAGACCCCATCACCAAATTAATGCATACGTTGATGGTTGAATATAAGGTAAAGGAAAGCGAATTTGAGGCGATTGAAAAAAGAATAGAGGGAATTGTAAATGACGCTGTGACTTTCGCAGAAGAATCACCCTACCCTGCTGCTGATGACCTTTACCAAGACGTTTATTTTCAAACTGATTATCCTTACATCAAGGAATAAGTTCCTGATATCTCTCGAAATTATTAATACCCTTTGTCTCAAAAAATGAATTACAACCGGATCAATAACATCACCGGCTGGCTTGTGTTTGCCATCGCCTTTGTGGCTTACTTAATGACCATGGCCCCAACCTCAAGTTACTGGGATTGCGGAGAGTTTATTTCTTGCGCAAACGAACTCGAAGCACCTCACCCTCCAGGACCACCTGTATTTCTACTCATTGGTAGAATTTTTTCCATGTTTGCCTTAGGCAACATGGAAAACGTTGCCTACTGGGTAAACATGGTGAGTGCCCTTTCATCCGCATTTACTGTTTTATTCACCTTTTGGATAATTACCATTTTAGGCAAAAAACTGCTCGAAAAAACGAGCAATAATTTACTCCAAACAGAGACCATATTGCTGATGTTTGCCGGCACAGTCGGCGCACTCGCTTGTGCATTTTCTGATTCCTTTTGGTTTAACGCCGTGGAGGCCGAGGTATATGCGATGAGTTCGCTGTGTACCGCCCTCGTAATTTGGTTGATGTTGAAATGGGAGGCCCGTTCCGATGAACCAGACCACCTCAGGTGGATTGTGTTTATCGCCTACATTGTAGGCCTTTCTATCTCAGTTCACTTGCTTAACCTGCTTGCAATTCCCGGTCTGGCACTTGTATATTATTTCAAAAAATACAATTTCTCTTGGTTAGGCCTATTTGCAACGCTGGGCATTTCAGTTGCTCTATTAGGCTTTGTTCAAATTGGAATCATTCAGTGGTCAATGGAAATTATCATGAAAATTGAAATTCCATTGGTTGGCAAGGTAAAGGCAGACGGCTCTATGTATTCTTCTGGAATGGGTTTTCCGCAAGGATCAGGGCTCTTTTTGTTTTCAATTATTCTTGCCGCTTTACTTGGGTTTGGCATTTATTACAGCCACAAAATCAAAAATGGCTGGCTCAACACGGGCATGGTATCTTATGTAGTTATTTTGGTGGGCTACTCAACGTATATGATTATCGCTTTGCGTGCTAATGCAGGCGTACCGATAAACGAAAACGACCCGGGCAACCTTCCTTCTATGTTGAGTTACATGCGCAGGGAACAATATGGAGACACCAAACTTTTAAAAGGGCCTCTTTATAACGTTAACCCTTCTGACCCAAAAAACGGAGTAAAGGTTATTGAAAAAGAGGATTATATAGTTAAGCTAAAAGAGCCCTATTGGTTCCCCATTGAAGATGGTGCTTATTCAACAAAGGAAGGCACAAAATTTACCGTAAAAAGCGGAAAAGCGCAGGGCTTAAATCAACTCAGTGTTAATTCCCAGTTGGAAGACGGAACGCCGATTCGCATTAATGGAACTACCAAGTTACTTGAATGGGAAATCGTATCTGATAAATATGTTTGGGATGGATCGAAACGGGATTACAAATACCCCAGCAATGTTGAAGTTTTCTTTCCAAGAATGCATAGTTCAAGTCATTATAGCAAAGATGCACACAACTACGGCTATGAACATTTTGTAAAAAAGAAAGGTAAAGAGGGCGACCCATACGATGACAAACCCTCCTCATCTGAAAACATGAAATTCTTTTTCTTGTATCAGGTTGCGCATATGTATTGGCGTTATTTTGGTTGGAATTTTATTGGTCGCCAAAGCGATATTCAAGACGATGGTGTTGAGGCCGGTTTTTTCAAATCGGGCATGCCTGAATTCATGAAAAAAGACCCCAGTAAAAACCATTATTATGCATTGCCGCTATTATTGGGTGTGCTGGGTTTAGCCTGGCAATTGGTGCGAAAAACCAAAGATGCCATGGTTATTGTTACCCTGTTTTTATTTACCGGGGTAATGATTGTTGTGTATCTGAATCAGACGCCAACCCAACCAAGAGAGCGTGATTATTCTTATGTAGGTTCATTTCAAACCTTTTGTATTTGGATTGGCTTGGGGGTTATTGCTCTTTATGAAATGCTGAGAACCTATTTAAAAAACGCAACCGTATATCTCTCTGGAGGACTCTGTTTGCTACTTGTACCTACGATAATGCTCAAAGAAAACTGGAATGATCATAGTCGCCACTTTCAATATGTTCCGCCAGATTCAGCTTACAATTTGCTTATGTCTTGTAAGCGAAATGCACTCATTTTTACCAATGGCGATAACGACACTTTTCCGCTTTGGTATATTCAAGAGGTTGAAGGGGTAAGAACCGATGTGCGTGTAGTTAATCTTTCCCTGTTGAATACAGATTGGTACATTGACCAGATGCGCATGCAATCAAATGAATCTGCGCCGCTGCCTATTTCCTTAAAAGAAATTGACTACAGGGGCGAAAGAGGACAAATGGTTCCGTGGAAAGAAGGAAAATCGCTTGAATTACCTTCCAACTCACAAAAGCTGATTGAATATGGTGTGGTTGCGCCTGAAGATATTGGTCTTGTTGAAAACCCACTTAGATGGACACCGAGTCACCGTGGTAGTTCTGCAAATGCATATTTGCTCAAACAAGATTATTTGATTGTAAACATTTTGCAAACCAATGCAGCCAACAATTGGGAGCGACCGATTTATTTCTCAAGTACCATTCCACGATCCAGCTATTTAGGTCTTGAGGCTTACTTTCAAGGCGAAGGACTTGCCTACCGAGTCGTTCCCTACAAAAAACAAAATATTGATCCCTATCCGGTTGGATTTCTCGATTTAGACCGGTCTTACACTTTATTGAAAGACACATTTAAGTATAGGGAACTCAACAATCCTAATTTGTATTTGGATGAGCATATTCGCAGAACCATTATCGGAAATCTAAACAATACATATTATCGGGTGATTTCTAATTACACAGAATTAGCAAAGAAAAAAGAAGAGCTTAATGGCCAATATAAAAACGCAATTGATGCTCTCACCAAATCGGGTGGCAACAAAGCGACCATCGACAGCTTATCCAGAACCATTTCAGCTAATGAAAAGCAAATTCCGGAATTGAGAGAAAAGGCAAAGAATCTTTTGATTTTCCGCGAAGAAAAAATGCCTTACAAACTCATTGAAGTTGATCCTGTTCTTCATGCGTTTTTTGGACAGGGTTTTTACGATGTCGGCATGAAGGAGCAAGCATTTGAGTATTATAATTATGTTGCAAGTCATACACTTGAGACTTTCGAGTATTATAAATCTTCTAAGCAAGATTCCAAAATTGCGTATCGTGATATCTCTGCGGTAGAAATTGCCACCCGTAATTTAATTACATCAGGCGAGGTTGAAACTGCCAAAGGTTATGCAAATCGTCTATTTAAAGTAACCGGAGATGCAAGGCATCAGCAGTTGATTTCTTTGGCAGAAAGTAAAACGCCACCTCCGCCAGAAAACCAACCCGTTCCAGCAGATTGCACAAAGCCTTAACACAATTGTCAAAATTTCAATATAAAGACAGACGGAATGAAGCCCGTAAAGAAGATGAAAATCTCCTTTACGGGCTTCATCCTATTTTAGAAGCGCTTCAAGCCAATAAAGGAATCGAACGCATTCTTATTAAAAAGGGTATTGATCCGGAAACCCGAAAACAAATTTCGGAGGCTGCAAAAGCTTCAGACGTTCCCTGTCTTACCGTTCCTGTTGAAAAACTTGACAATATTCTGCGTGGGAAAAACCACCAGGGAGTAGCTGCCTATGCTGCAGAAATTCATTATACCAAGCTTGAAGATTTAATAGCCAGTTTACTCGACCGTGAGATAGAACCCTTTCTCATTGCGCTTGATGGGGTTACGGATGTTAGAAATTTCGGCGCAATTGCGCGTTCTGCTGAGTGCTTAGGCGCCCACGGTATTCTATTGCCGAGCCAAGGCAGCGTTCGCATTAATGCAGAAGCCGTAAGAGTTTCGTCAGGTGCATTACATTACCTGCCGGTTTGCCGGATGAATCACCTTGCAGACGGATTGTTTTACCTTAAAGCATCCGGTATTCGCTTGATTAGTATTCAACAAAAGGCAAAAAATAGTATTTACGAAGCTGATTTAAGTGGCCCCGTTTGTTTTGTGTTTGGAAGCGAAGGAGAAGGCATTAGTCCTAAAATTCAAAAAATTTGTGACGATAGCGTTCTTATTCCAATGGCAGGAAAAATCACTTCATTAAATGTATCGGTTGCGGCCGGGGTTGTGCTTGCATTTGCGCGTGCAAATCGAAGCCAGGAAGTCGATACGCCTTAATCAGGTATTCGTCATTTTTTTCTCTTTATTCCTTTTCAGCCCTTACCTTTGAAAAACAAATTAGTAATATGAAAAACAATTTTCGGATTTTTTCATCTCTCCTTTTGGCCTCCGCAACCCTTCTTCTTTTCTCTTTTCAATTCGCTTCAAAGGAAAAGTGGGTAAAACATTCAAGCGGAAAAGGCAATTTTTCAATCCAATTTCCGTGCGAGCCAGAGGAAAGTGAAGTTGAAACAAACGGCGTTATTACTTCAAAAATCAATTGCAGTTATGCTGAAGAATTGTTCTTTGTTGGGTTCACCATTCACCAAACAGATTTGAGTGGAAATGAAGCGGCACTGCAACAAAGTTCAGTAAATGCTTATTTTGGTGCGATGAAGGGTGCAAGTGAACATATAGATTCTCCCTGGAAAGTTAAAAAACATGCTGGTATTGCCTCGGTTATTAAGTTTGAAGAAGGGTCTGGAATAAAGTATATGGAATACCGAGTTCTTATTATTGGAAATACGCAATTTCAATTAGTTTACACCGTTTCAGCAGACATAAACACTAAAAAGAAAAATGTGTTTTTCAAGAGTTTTGTGCCAAACGGTTAAGCTCCCTTTTCCATTTCTTTTTTTTCAATGAAATAGAAATGAACCGACTTCAATTCTCGAATAGTCCCTATTTGCTTCAACATGCACACAACCCGGTAGATTGGTTTCCCTGGGGTGAAGAAGCGCTTTTGAAATCAAAGCAGGAAAACAAACTGATTATCGTTTCGATTGGTTATGCTGCCTGTCACTGGTGTCATGTGATGGAGAAAGAAAGTTTTGAGGAAATTGAGGTGGCGCAAGAAATGAACCTGAATTTCATTTCGATAAAAGTAGACCGAGAGGAACGACCCGATATTGACCAGGTGTACATGGAATCTATTATGGTCATGAGTGGCCATGGGGGTTGGCCATTGAATATTATTTGCTTGCCAGACGGAAGACCCGTTTGGGGTGGAACTTACTTCCCAAAACATAATTGGATTCAGGCCCTTAAACAACTTGCCGAAATCTGGAACAAGGACCCTGAAAAAATGCATGAATATGCTTCTCGGTTAATGGATGGAATAGCTGAGATGGAGCAATTAGAGCTAAGGACATCCCGTAAGGATTTTCCGACCGCTGATTTGGAATCCGCTTTACTTCAATTTGTTTCTGGTTTTGATCCGATTCATGGAGGCGCGAATAAAAGTCCAAAATTCCCCATGCCTAACAATTTACTTTTATTGCTTCGGCAGGCATTTTTCAGCAAGGAAAACGAACATGAAAAAGCAGTATTCCTGACCTTGAAAAAAATGGCCATGGGTGGAATTTACGACCCCATTGGAGGGGGATTT
>JAYSVQ010000162.1:0-6328 GCA_043718485.1 Bacteroidota bacterium | reverse complement strand
ACCTCTCCGGGGCAGGCGTATCACTATACTTTTTGGGCCGAAAAAGACACGATTCAACGATTAATCTTAGGCACGAGTACAACCGGGTTTTCGTGTCGTTGTGTGAAGGACATTGGCACCTCGAGGATGAATTCATTCGACAAAAAAAGCAAAGCAATTTTTTATCCAAATCCTGCCATTGAAGAACTGACAATTGAAATTGACCAAAGTAATATTAGTTTACCCTACTCTATCTTGAATCTATGGGGACAAGAAATGAGGCATGGAATTTTGTTGAGGACAATTAACCGCGTAGATATTTCAGCATTGAAACCCGGCATTTATTTAATTCAAATTGGAAATCAAGGAAAGCAGAAATTAATGATTAGCGAATATTAAGGCTGCGCCTATTTTAGCGTGCTTTGTCTAAACCAAAAATCCTTTCGCCAAGGCATAGCCGGAAATTGATTTACCTAAATTTTGCGATTGGATGAAGCGGCAGGCTTCAGATAATATTGGGGTGAGGAACTACCGAAAAACTGACCTTAATGTTCCATTCTATTCCGAAAAAATGAACCTGGAGATGGTCTTTGCGAGATAGACGTTGGTCGCTGTTAAGGTGACGATGGCCTTTGAAGAACAGACGATGGCCTTTGTAAGACCGACGTTGGTCGTTGTTAAGGTGACGATCCCCTTTGAAGAACAGACGATGACCTTCTTCACTGTCTCGCTGTTATTTGACGCCTTTTCAGTACTTTGGAGCAAAGAAAAGAAAAGATGGCAACTTTTACCGTTAAGTTGGGTGATCTGGTAGCTACAGGAATCAAAGGTTGCAATTGTAATGTGTAAATGTGATTATCTGCATTTAACAAACATATATTTTTTTTGTTATAGTGAATTCGTAACTTGTCAAGTAACAAACTGGTAACAAAAATGTGGAAAAATTTCTTTACCATCCATAAGAAACGATGAATTGAAATCCAGTAACACAAACAGCCACAACCAAATATAACCCTTTCCAAACAACAGGTATTCTTCAGACGGCAAATCACCTGATATGCTCCTTGAATGCACATATATTTTTTTGCTTGCGATTGTAGAATCCCATAAGTAATTTCAAACAGAAAACATAGAAAAATATGGTCTGTTTCAACGCTATTTTCCTTCATTCTTGCCTTTGATCAGTAACAAATGATAACTGGACTATTGCAAATGTAGCGCTTGCAGAAGATTGTCTCAAAATAGAGATCGTTTTGGTCATTGTATTATTGGCTATACTGCTATTTATTCGAAAAAAATCTCTTTTATTAAAAATTGGAATCTCGTTTATTTTTATTTTTCTAAACCTGTTTTTGAATTTTATTCAACTTATCATAATCCAACCTATCTACAACAAGTATAGAACGTGTTTGGAGCCTTTAGTTTCAGGAATATCAATGATCTTTGCTATTGAAATTGTGATCTGTTCCTTTTATGTGTATAAAAAAATTAAATCAACCCAAAATAAATAGATTCGAATATGTCTGTATTAAATAACTATTTTCCAGATCTTGCGGATTTACCTTTGGTGCTATGCGGACCAATTTTGAGGACTGTAACCTATGAAACGGTATCTGTTTTTCTAGTACTTAGAAAATCTTGTATGAAGTGAACCCAACTCTTGATTTGCGACCTGTTTGCCCAAACTGTCATTTAATTTTTCATAAACGAAAAATTCCTTTTACCATTGGCGAAGCAATGGACTTTATCAAAGAACAAAAAAGGTAATGACTGCAAAACTTGTAACGACATGACTTCGGACAGACAGTAGCCCTGCCGCTGACATATAAGAATTAAACACGCGTAGCGAAGCGGTTCTTCCTAAGAAACGAAAAATAGAAATGGCGGGTGAATTGGGTAATCAAACCTTTGTTTTTCAATTCTGGACTTTGGACAAAAGTACCGGCTTTGGAGAAGCTGAAAAACGTAAGCAGTGTGCGCAAAGGGGACTCAAATTCCGCTATTTAAGCAGCTTTGAAAAATAAATTTCCTTTTGTAAATTTGGGATATGACGAATACCTCATTAAAAGCCGAAATTAATTCTTTGCCTAAGGCATTACGTCAAGAGGTTGCTGATTTTATTGCCTTCCTAAAGATGAAAACAAAAACCCAATCTAAATTGAAGGCAAGAGAATTTGGATTCGCTAAGGGTAAAATTAAGCTTTCAGATGATTTCGACGAGCCATTAGAGGAATTTAAGAATTACATGTAATGGCAATTTTGCTAGACACGCATGCTTTCTTATGGTTTGTTTCCGGAGATCGAAAATTACCGAACTCAATCCGTGATAAAATCAAAGACATCAATCAACCCTGCTTTTTAAGTGCAGCAAGTCTATGGGAAATTGCTATTAAAAAGCAACTTGGGAAGTTGGAATTAAATATTTCACTAAATGAATTGTTTGCGTTTACAGAAAGGAATCAAATTGAAATTATTCAATTGACCCTTGATCACCTCTTAACCCTTTCGAAATTACCAAATCACCATAGTGACCCTTTTGATAGATTAATAATTTCACAAGCAATATCTGAAAATCTAATCTTGATTTCTCGTGACAAGGAAATTAAAAAATATAAAGTAAAACACGAGTGGAAATAAACGCCTTCCGGTAACCCCTAAGGATTAACCGCGTATTGCGAAGGGCTGCATCCTAACAAACACATAAATGAATTGGCGGGTGACTTGGTTAATCCAACATTCGTTTTTTATTTCCAGACTTTAGGCAAAAGTTCCTGCTGTGGGGTAGTGTTTTCCCAATATTTTAGCGAGGGGCTTCACCCTTCGGTGTTATATGACGCCCGCCGCATCAGGCTTTGGAGCAAAGAAAAGAAAAGACGGCAACTTTTACCGTTAGGCTGGTCATCCGGTAGCTACCAGAATTAAAGGTTGCAATTGGAATGTGCAAATGTGCCGTTAGCCACATTATATGGGTAGAAAATTGAATATTGGTTTTGTATTGTGCCGTCAGGTACAAGATATGGGGATGAGATTTGATTGAGATTTTTTTCTACCCATATCAAATCCATAAAGGGATTCTGTTATTTCTCGGTGATGACATTTCCCTAGTCCGGACTACAAAAGACGAATCATAGCGTGTGAATGATGTAACAAATTTTCAAGATTTTGTAATTCCTAAAACACCTCCCCTGTCAACCTTTGTTACGAAAAATTAATAAACATTTAACAGCAAAAATTATGAAAAAATATCTACTCATTCTATGCAGTGGCTTACTGATTTTATCTTCATGTGTTTCAAAAAAGAAACTCATGAGCGAGCAACAAAGAGTCAAGAATCTGCAGGTAGAAAATTATGGGATTTCCTCAAATCTGGAAACCTGCAATTCCAATCTCGCCGCGAGTAATTCAAAAGTTGACCTTCTTGAAAAAGAAAAAGCAGAAATTCAAACGGCTTTATCAAGCCTGTCTTATAACTCTCAGAATACAATTGACAATTCAAATATGACCATTGCATCACAGGCGAAGCGATTAAAAGACCTGCAAACCTTGATTCAAGGCCAAAGAGATATTGTATATAAACTGAAACAAATCGTAGCCGATGCTTTGATCAACTTTAAACCTGATGAATTAAGCGTCTATATTAAAGATGGTAAATTGTATGTTTCGCTCCAGGAGAAATTATTGTTCAAATCCGGAAGTGCTGTCGTTGACCCCAAAGGTAAAGAAGCATTGAAATCACTCGCCACCGTGCTTAACCAAACCAAAGACATAAATGTGGTGATCGAGGGGCATACAGACAATGTGCCCATTACCGGAAAATATGAAGACAATTGGTCTTTGAGCACCGAAAGAGCTACTTCAATTGTGAGATTACTGACCAAGGATTTCAAAGTGGACGTCCGCAATATAATGGCTACTGGCAGAGGTGAATTCTACCCGGTTGCAGACAATTCAACTGCAGAGGGCAAAGCTAAAAACCGCAGAACAGAAATTATTCTTTCGCCAGACCTATCTGACTTATTCAAACTGATCAACAATTAAGGATAGGCGTTCCGGCAAAAGCGGTAAGCCTTTGGCGTTACCTATTAAACTTTGGCCAACCTGAGAAATACATTTTTTAGTTAACTGTACCTAAAAGACAAAGTGTGAATCCTGCAAATCAAACAAAATGTTGTGTAATGCATAAAATTCCTCAACACCTCAACTTTGCCCTACAGAGAAACTTTTCAATTTTAAATAAAAAAATTATGAAACAATTTATTAAAAACAGACTCATCCAGACTACATGGATTTGCAGTCTCTTCTTCAGTTCATTTGCGTTTACTTCTTGCAATAAATATGAAGAAGGTCCCTTTCTGAGCCTGTCTCCAGCCGAAAATAGGGTCGCCGGCGTTTGGGTCATTACTAAAGCTACCAAGTACGAGAATGATGACTCAGAAGATGTAACAAATGATTACGATGATGATTCTTTCACCTTTAGCGAGGACAAAACAGTAAGTCACTCTTTTAGTGATGGCACTACAAATGTTACTGCCAATGGCGAATGGGAACTTCTAAACGACGATGAAACCCTCAGTTTGAGTGAATCTTGGTCCATTCTGGGAAATACTTTTACCAATACCACAGACTGGGCCATTCATAGGCTTACGAACAAAGAGATGATTCTTGAAAAAACATCGAATGACGTTCGTACCCGTGTTGAAATGAAAGGAGAATAATAAAATCTCAGGGTAAGGTTAAGTCCCAATCCATTCCCCGCGAGCAATTTTTCCTTTCTAAAAATTTGTAATCCTTTACATTTCCCCGATAACCTGTACGAAATTAAATTTAAGCCTTAGATTTTTCAGAACACTTTCATTTTTACAATGAAAGTGTTTTGCATTGCAAAGCGCTGGCTGATGAAAGAGAATAGGAAAGGGATAACTTTCAATACCCATCTTGAAAACATCTATGGAATATTTTGCTTTCTTGCACGAACTGATATGATATTAAATTTGAATTCGCGAGGTGGAACAAGGATCTGATGGCTATCGGATTTAAAAGCTGCAATCTGAACATCAATTGAAATGTGCAAATGTGCCGTTCCCACGTTATTTGGGCAGAAAATGGATGGTTGGGTTAACCTCATCCATCCAATTTTTTTAACTTAAATCTCCAAGGGAATTTTGGTCAAAGTAGCCCCTCCCCTATGTCCACCGTTTCTTTATCCTTACCTTCGAATAATATGGGTTCTCGTTTGCATCATTTGTTTTTATCAGCCTTGATTGGCCTTTTTTTGATCGTATCGGCAAACGCTTTGGTTGGGCAAATTCAAAACCCAAAACATATCACATATGATTGGAAAACCGACACGGCTAAACACACGGTTGATTTTGCTGCGCTGACTATGGCCACTGCAAAAGATGCTATTCATACGCTTGATTTTCCTCCTTTCATTTTAAAAGAGAATCACTTATTCAATTATTATCAATACGAGCCGGTAATTGTTTTGTCTTCGGGTGAGGATACCCGCGCTTATCCTTTACGCATTTTGACTTTGTATGAATTATCAAACGACAGTCTGGGGGATTTGCCGATTATGGTAACTTTTTGTCCGGCGTGTAATTCGGCTATGGTGTTTAACCGTAAGGTAAAATCAAAAGCAGGTGAAAGGCTGCTTACTTTTGCCATCTCAGGCTTGTTGATGCATAACGATTTGGTTATGTATGACAGGGAAACCGAGAGTTGGTGGGAACAATTGTTGGGTACAGGATTGGCAGGGGAATATTCAGGCGTGTATCTTGAGATGTTGCCTTCTCTGTTGATTTCAGTTCAGGATTATTATGACCGATTTCCAAACGGAAAAATTCTCTCCCCTATTTTGTTAGATGCATACGGTAAAAAACGGGAACAACATCCCTTTCATCATTTAGAACATAATAATACGATGTCACCTAAATATTATCTTCCTGAAAAAACGGATCCTCGCCTTCCCCCGCTCGAGCATATTTTGGAAATTCATGTTGAGGGAAAAAAGCGAATTTATCCTTTTCATGCCTTGGCTGAACTAGGGGTAGTGAATGAAACTTTTGCTTCGGTGCCTGTGGTTATTTTTTACCATGGTGAAACTGTTTCTGTGATGGACAGAGATAATCTTGCCAAGGCGCGCCGCATCGGAAGTGCAACTGCATTCAAAAGCCAAATCAATGGGATGCAGTATTCTTTTGTGAAGTCAGGAAACTATTTCAAAGATGAGCAAACAGTCTCTATATGGGACATTACAGGGTATTGCCGTGAAGGAAAATTAAAAGGTACCCAATTAGATTTTTTGCCGCACAGCAATCATTTTGCATTTGCCTATTTGGCCTTTTAC
>JAYSVQ010000161.1:0-2199 GCA_043718485.1 Bacteroidota bacterium | reverse complement strand
GAACAATACAAAAGCATTGAGCAAAAATACAACGACCTAAGGGCCGAAGAGCCGCTGTTGCCCGGCGACGTTAAAAAACAACGCCAAGATGAAATTTTTGAGTTGGAACGTAAGGCAAAAGAATACAAAAAAGAAAAATTTGGATATGAAGGCGCCCTTTTCAAGCTTCAAGACGAAAAAATAAAACCGGTTCAAGACCAATTGTACGAGGCCATAAAACTGACCGCAGAAGAGAAAAAACTCGATTTTATTTTCGATAAATCAGGAAATTCGGGCATGGTGTATTTTAATACCCTTCATGACCGGACCAAAGATGTTATGACTCGATTGGGAATTCAAGACTAATCACGCTCCAGAAGGGGAATCTTGTTACATTTGTAAGCTATATTCATCACAAAAATGAAAAAACTCACAATAGCCGTTCTTGGATTTATGTTCCTTGGCTGTTCTTTATTTAGTCAGATAAAAATCGGCTATACAAATGTTGAGCTTATTTTGGCATATATGCCCGAATCAAAGGCTGTAAGCCAACAAATTGCTACCCTAGAGGAAAAACTGATGCAGCAAGGAGAGGCAAAAAGAAAATATTTTCAAACTAAATATGATGAGTTGTTGGAGTTGGATGAGAAAAACCAGCTTGCGCCTGACCAAAAAGAATTAGCGATGAAAGAATTGGAAAAACTCCAAAAGGAGCTTCAAGATTTCGCATCTACCTCCGAAGAAAAACTGATGGCAAAACGAGAGGAACTGCTCGTTCCGGTTTTAGAAAAATTGCAAAGCTCAATAGATGCCACAGCAAAAGAGAATGGCTATACCTATATATTGAACCAGACAAATAGTTCCGGTGTTTCTACCATTTTATATGGCCCGGAAGAAAACGACATCACAGAATTGATTTTCAAAAAATTAGGCATCCAAATTCCTGAAGGGCAATGAGAATGAACCGTCACATAGCCCTGCTCATTTCATTTCTTTTTTTTGTCGCTAACTCGAAAGTTCAGGCACAAAAAGTTGGATATACCAATGTTGAGTATATTTTGGCTTTTATGAATGAGGCAAAAAAGGTACAGGACCAATTGCAGGTTTTTTCAAAAAGTCTTGAAGACCGTTTAGCGGCTAAAGAAGCCTACCTAAATTCTTTATATGAAGAGTACTTGGAAAATCAAAAAGCCAATAAAATATCTCCCGAACAAGCCAAAGCCGTTGAACAACAACTGATGAAACTTGAACAGGAGATAAATTTATCTGTGAATGATTCTCAGCAAAAAATATTGGCCAAGCAACAAGAGTTGATGGAGCCCATTTTGACAAAGGTACAAGAGGCAATTGATGCAATTGCCAAAGAAGATGGCTTTACCTTTATTCTGAACCAAACCACAGGAAGTAATATTTTGTATGGCTTAGAAACAATGGACATCACAAAAAAGCTAGCCTCTAAATTGGGTGTACCCTTGCCCGCAGAAAAGTAACATGAGCCTTTCGGCACCCATAGGCATTTTTGATTCTGGTTTTGGGGGCCTTACTATTTTTAAAGAAATCAGAGCGCAATTCCCGGAATATGACTTTTTATATTTGGGAGACAATGCACGCACCCCATACGGCACCCGGTCTTTTGAAACCGTTTTGAAATTCACGACAGAGGCGGTTTCTTATTTGTTTAAACAAGGTTGTCCCCTAATCATTCTTGCCTGTAACACAGCCTCAGCCAAAGCCTTGCGCAACATTCAAACAGAATGGCTGCAAAAGCATTATCCGGATAGAAGAGTTTTGGGCGTAATACGCCCCAGTGTCGAGGCCCTTGGGGCCCAAACCCAGCCGCAGACTGTGGCAGTGTGGGCTACGCCCGGAACCGTAAAATCAGAAAGTTTTGTGCTTGAAATAAAAAAGTATGCGCCAAGCGTCAAAGTCATTCAGCAAGCTTGTCCAATGCTGGTACCCTTGGTGGAAGCAGGTGAAATAAGTGGCGAGGGTACAGCCTTTTTCATTAAAAAATATTGGGCAGAATGTATGGAGCGGTCCTCAAAAATTGATACTCTTTTGTTGGCCTGCACTCACTACCCATTGTTAAAATCTGTAATTGAGAAACTCATTCCCTCAAACGTAAAAATCGTTTCGCAAGACCAAATCGTTGGTCCAAGTTTAAAAAGCTACCTTGATAGACACCCAGAGTTAGAAAAGCGGATTTCAAGAAACGCCCAA
>JAYSVQ010000017.1:0-8496 GCA_043718485.1 Bacteroidota bacterium | reverse complement strand
ACATTTGCCGGTGAATTAGTTCCACTTGAAGATCAGGAAGTAAGGGAACGTTTCGATCAGGAGTTGGTAAAGAACGTATATTATCATTCTTCTACCATTTTAGCTATGAAGCGCTTGGGCAGGTGGAAAAATGAAATCAGCAAAATATTAAAAGAGCAGGAAATTCCTCAAGACTTTATTTACCTCTGTATTGCTGAGAGCCAATTGAGCAATGCACGGTCTTGGAGAGGCGCGTTGGGTTTTTGGCAGTTTATGAATGAAACCGGAAAACAATTTGGACTTGAAATTTCAGACCAAGTAGATCAGCGTTATGACCCAATTTTGTCAACCTATTCCGCCTGTCGCTATCTTAAAGAGGGGTACAAAAAATTTAGAAACTGGACCCTCGTTGCGGCTTCCTATAACATGGGAATGAATGGAATGGTGCTGGCCCTGGAAAAGCAAAAAGTTAGCAGTTATTACGACCTGCATTTAAATAAAGAAACCGCTGCCTATATTTTTAGAATTTTAGCCATTAAGGCCGTGATGGAAAATCCCGATATGTACGGATTTGATACGCACTCCTTTTCAGTGTACACTCCCTTGAAATACAAATCCTTCAGAGTAAAAGAAAACATTCCTGATTTAGTTCAGTTTGCTCTAGATAAGGGTACCAATTACAAAATGTTAAAGGCATACAACCCTTGGCTGCTGAAAGATGAGCTGAAAATAGTAAAGGGCCGAAAATACACCCTTAAAATTCCGAATGTGCAAACCGATAGTCTCGGAAACCCGATTGGCGCAAACCCTGAAAAACCGATTGAAGATGGGTTTGTGTTCTTTAAAGACACGCTAATGGAGCGTTAAATTATGCCTACAGTAGAGAAAATAAAATCAAAGAATAAGAAAGAAGAAACCAAAGCTGGATTGACCGGCGATTGGATTGAGGTTTGGGGTGCCCGAGAGCACAACCTCAAAAATATTGACCTTGCCATTCCCAGAGAAAAATTGGTCGTAATTACCGGCGTAAGTGGTTCCGGAAAATCTTCTTTTGCTTTCGATACCTTGTATGCAGAAGGCCAAAGGCGGTATCTTGAAACCTTTTCTGCCTATGCAAGGCAATTCATCGGTGAATTGAAAAGCCCGGAAGTCGATAAAATCTCTGGATTGAGTCCTGTTATCGCAATTGAACAAAAAACAACCTCACGAAATCCCCGTTCAACCGTAGGTACAGTAACAGAAATATATGATTTATTCCGTTTGTTTTATGCCAGAGCCGCAGAGGCGTTCAGTCACATAAACGGAAAGCAATTGGTGAAAATGAGTGATGAGGAGATTGTCGAGAGCATACAGAACATTTATAGAAATAAGAAAATTGTAATTCTGGCCCCCGTGGTTCGTTCCCGAAAAGGTCATTACCGCGAGCTTTTTCAACAATACATTAAACAGGGCTATACTAAGGTTCGGGTAGATGGAGAGTTCAAAGAAATGAAATCGGGCATGACCCTTGACCGTTACAAAATTCACGACATTGAATTGGTCGTTGACCGAATAGAAATCGGTAAAGACTTCCAACGATTAGCCAAAAGCGTCTCCCTGGCCATGACCATGGGTGAAGGCGCAATATTAATTCAAGAACACGAGCAAAATGAGTTGCGCTGGTTTTCCAGAAATTTAATGGATCCCGAATCGGGACTCAGTTACGATGAACCTTCGCCTAATTCTTTTTCTTTCAACTCACCTTACGGGGCATGCCCCGTTTGTGCGGGCTTGGGTTATGTCTATGGTATTGATGAAAAGTCTATTGTTCCTGATCCTTCCTTATCCATCAATCGCGGTGCGATTGCACCCATTGGTGAATTAAGAGATATTTGGATTTTCGAACAGCTTCGCAAGGTTTCTGAAGCCTATGGCTTCAGCTTGGCAAATCCCTGGAGTGAAGTGCCTGATGAGGCAAAAACCTTAATTCTTGAAGGGAAACAAGAAGGTGTTTCCTACCCCGGAAATTTGAAATTTAAATTTCGGTTCGATGGGGTGAAGCTCTTTTTGCAAGAGCATTTCGCCAATTCAACCAGCGATAAAATAAAAGACTGGGCCGAGCAATTCATGCAGATTACGACCTGCCCGGATTGTAAAGGCGATCGCCTTAAAATTGAGAGTTTACATTTTCGTATCGCCGACAAAAACATTTCAGACCTTACCAAGATGGATATCGGCACCCTCGAAAATTGGGTGAAGGGATTGAATAAAAAATTAAATCCGAGGCAAAAGGTAATCGGCACCGAAGTAATGCGCGAAATTGCCAAAAGACTTAGCTTTCTTACCGATGTAGGTTTAGAATATTTGAGCCTCGACAGGCCGGCAAAAAGTTTGTCGGGTGGGGAAGCGCAGCGCATTCGCTTGGCAACTCAAATCGGTTCACAACTTACCGGCGTTTTATACATTCTCGACGAGCCCAGCATTGGGCTTCACCAGCGAGATAACCATCGCCTTATTGATTCTTTGTTGAAGCTTAGAGATTTGGGAAATACAGTACTCGTTGTCGAGCATGATAAAGAAATGATGCTCGCTTCTGATTACTTAGTTGATTTTGGCCCCGGTGCAGGCTCGCATGGGGGTGAAGTCGTTGCACAGGGTACGCCCAACCAATTCCTGAGTTCAAAGTCTTCAACTGCAGATTACCTGAATGGTAAAAAGAAAATTTCTGCACCTGCAGAAAGAAGAAGCAAAGGAAATGAATCTTTATCCCTTTTAGGTGCAAGCGGTAACAATCTTAAAAAGGTTAATTTGAAACTGCCCCTTGGGCGATTAATTTGTATAACCGGCGTCTCCGGTTCAGGAAAATCGAGTTTAATAAATGAGACTTTATTTCCTATTCTTTCAACTCATTTTTATCGTTCCAAGCCCAAACCCCTGCCTTACGATGCAATACAAGGCTTAGATAAAATTGATAAGGTAGTCGAAATAGACCAG
The DNA here is from genome assembly GCA_043718485.1 of Bacteroidota bacterium. Lineage (GTDB taxonomy): Bacteria > Bacteroidota > Bacteroidia > J057 > JADKCL01 > JAYSVQ01. The sequence goes on along the minus strand of JAYSVQ010000017.1, from coordinate 5,544 downwards.
TCGCCAATTGGCCGGTCTCCGAGAAGTAATCCTGTTACCTATACCGGTGTTTTTTCTTCCATTCGCGATTTATTTACGCAATTGCCTGAAGCAAAAATCAGAGGCTACAAACCGGGTAGATTTTCCTTCAATGTAAAAGGCGGCAGATGTGAAGCATGTGAAGGTGCAGGAATGAAAACCATTGAAATGAACTTTCTGCCCGACGTTTACGTGCCTTGTGATGGATGTCAGGGTAGGAGATACAATCGGGAAACCCTTGAGGTTCGCTACAAGGGTAAATCAATTAACGATGTATTAAATATGACGGTTGAAGACGCTTCAAAGTTTTTTGAGGCGCAGCCATCCATCCTCAATAAAATTAAGACGCTTGCTGAGGTAGGTTTAGGGTACATAACCTTAGGTCAACAAGCGACAACCCTTTCAGGTGGTGAAGCGCAGCGGGTTAAAATCGCAACCGAGCTAAGTAAGCGAGATACCGGAAATACGCTTTACTTACTTGACGAACCTACGACGGGTTTACATTTTCAAGATATTGAAATGTTATTGAGTGTGTTAAATCGCTTAGTGGATAAAGGAAACACAGTGGTAGTGATTGAGCATAACCTCGATGTAATAAAAGTGGCCGATTGGGTCATCGACCTTGGCCCCGAGGGCGGGGCCGCAGGTGGTTACATTGTAGCGGAAGGCACACCTGAGCAGATAGCCAAAAGCAAGAAATCAATTACCGGCCAATACCTGGCAAAGGAATTGTAAATCAGGCCAATAGCCTTGTTCTTTGTCCCTGTTTTAGCCGGAAAACCTTCTCTGGGTAAATCCAAATTTTAGGCTCTGAAATAAACTACTTATCTTTCCAAATGCGGCTTTTCCAAAGTCCGGTATATTGGATTGTTAAAATATTCGCCATTCTTGTCGGTGCATGGATTTTATATTGGTATTACGTGGTTGATGTTTACCCTGATATTATTCATGGTTCTGAATATTTCCACAAGCAGTTTCGAAGCCCATGCAGTAATGTCGAAGGCTGGAAAAAGACAAGTGAAGAAAGGCTAAATTATTTTAATTCCCGACTCGAGGAATTGATGGAGGCCGAAGGCCAACACTTTAATTCAATTTTTAAGGAAATTTCATGTGAAGGCAATTTTGGCCTGTATCAGTTTTTGTATGGCGGCGCTGAACCCGACTCTATTTCAGAGCATACAAAAAGAAATATTATTGCTGTGCTTGAAACGTGGATGCATTCACAAATGATGAAAGATACTTTGATGCCCTGGACCTCAAAACTTAGTCATTTGATTGGGCCAGGTAAATTAAAGGGCAAGACTGTACCCGGATTTCTCACCGCTTTGGAAATGCAATTGAATGAAGACCATGTTTGTGAAGGGCAATATGCGCTTGGCATTCGCCGCAGAGCGGTTATTCGCCAGCTAAAGAACTTTAAGCATGACTTTAATCCCATTCATAGAATAATTGACAAATATGAATTTCGCTTGTTTTGGTTTCATGGAAACCCAAAGGGTAAACCAGACCGGGTAATCGCTTTGCACGGTAGCAACATTGAAACCGCAGATTTACTCAAAATTGAATTGGCTAATTTACCCTGGATGGATAATGCCGGCGACAAAAATTGTTTAATGTATAGTTTAGACCTTACCCTCTTTTTAGGCAGTGGAGGCCTTCTCATTCACGACCCTAAACCGAGGCCCCAATAAGTCGAGTCGCCTAAGAATTAAGAGAGAAATTTCTCTTCATCGGTGCTCAAAAAAGCATCGGCAATATTTGCAATGTAGAGTAGGGCACCCGGCAAGGCAATTAACCATGAAATAAAGAAGCCGACCAAAAAGGCCGCAATCCAAAAGCCTATTGCCTTGATGAACTGGCCCTTAATTAATTGCCCAAATCCGGGAAAAATGGCAGAAACCACAGCTGGAATCGGATAGGTTTTACGTGGAACGAGGTTTGACATGGAGGCTGATACGGTTAATTAAGGCTTTGGTTATTCCCGCTTCTTTAACTCCTCATCTCTTTCTTTAATCAAATGGTCAAGCAATTCTTCTAACTGCTCTATTCCAATTCGTTTAGCGATGATTTTCTTGTTTTTGTCGAGCAAGTAAAGCACAGGCGTGCTGTACACATCATACCAATTTCTAAAATCATTGCGAATGTATTTGTCCCACACATTGACAAACTTGGTCATGCTCTTGTCTTTGACAAATTTTTCCATTTCCGTTTTTATGGAATCCGGATTTTCCTGGTTTCTCTTAATGCAAACGGCATAAACCGTAACACCTTTGCTCATGTATTTCTCATGAATCTCTGCCAGTTTTGGCATTTCTTTTTGGCAATGCCCACAATTCGGGTCCCAAAATGGCATGATAATGAAATCAGACTTGATGCTACTCAACGGCACATTCTTATCCTGTAAATCTTGCAGGGTCAATTCCGTTGCGTATTCACCGCAAAGGTTTCGCTCCATCGCTTTTACACGTTCTGTGGTTTTGTTTACAAAGGCAGTGTCTGCCCAATTGACCAAAGGGGTCAAGTAATAGTTTTTTGCCATAAAGAAGTGAACCTTCTCCATACACATCACCTTGCTGTTGATGTAATGGTTATAAAGCGTAATCAGGGTGTATTTAAAGACCTCATAATTTGCCAGCGATTTTTTTAGAATCATATCTACTTCAGGCACGATAGAATCCGGAATAGAATGAATCGTTTTCTCAAGGTATTGCATGACACGCGAGTGATAAACCGGGGTTCTCAAAATGCTGGAATCTGCAAAATCGAAATTGTCAAAATAGTGGGCTTTGTAATATCTGTATTGCGCCTCACGTTTGGCTTCCTTATCCACTAATTCAGGGTATTCGGGAATTTCAGGATCCTCCAGCATCTTCAAAACTTTGGTAAAAAGAAATTCAGGATTCTTTGACATCGTTTCCTTTCTGAATTTAGTAACCTCCTCGTTTATCTTCTTTTTAACAGAATCTGTTTCTGCCTTCAGTTTTAGGTTTGCACTATCAGCCTTTGCCTTTTTATCCCAATCATCTGACCGACTTCTTTGCCGGCTCATTTCTTTTTGGTACTGATAAAAAACTTCATTCTCTGGTGAGCCTGTTACCTTCATTTTCCCGACCATGTCAGACGAGTCGGTTTCTAATGTGAATTGCTGGCTTTTACCGATTACCACCTCAAACCAATTGGTATTGGGCGCAACAATCAGGTAAATACCGCCCGGCAAAAGGGTATCGGCCTTAAAGGTGCCATACCCGCTTTTGTCGATCATTACGGTGTCTTTAATGTATTGCTTCTCACCAAAATGATAGGCAAGCATCAATTTCCCCTCGTTATATCCACTAATCTTTACACGTATGTTATAGCCTTTTCCTGGGTTTCCTGCCAAAAGCATTAAAGGAAATGCAAAAAGGCATAGCAGAAGTTGGAAATTTCTCTTGTTCATTTTTTGTTATGCTGAATCGGGTGGCAAATTTACTATTCCTTGAAAATATTGGCGAATAGATTGAAAAATAAGCTTGACCAAAAGCAAATTTCATGCCCCTAAGCCCTCATTTTACACTCCACTGAGACCAGAATTTTGCTGGTTCGCACCGAAAAGCCCTAAAAAATTGATTATCTGGTGGATAAGTGGTTAATTTTCCATCAAGATTAAGGGGTAAAAACCTAATCTGCGTCGCCCATTATTATCAACCCTTCGATGAAGAAAATTCTATCCTTCTTTTTCGTACTCTTTACGACATCCATTGCTATTGCTCAAGTTACCCCTGCCTTTGTGGGCGGTGGACAAAGCCTTACCCCTGTACAGAATGCACTCGTGCAAGCCAAGTACAGGCGAATCGAGCAAATTCAGCAAGGCCTGATTGACCCTAGAGGCACTTGGTGGATGACCAGCGGCCCCGGCCAGCAAGTCTTAATGCCACCTCCTGCAGCTGAGCAAGATTGCAATGGTGCTATTCCCGTTTGTCAGCAAACCTACACCCAAAATACATCCTATACAGGAGAGGGAACTATAGACGAAGTATCAACCAGTTCTTGCATGTTGCAAGGCGAGACCAATTCTGTTTGGTACATATTTACTGTGGTAAATACCGGCACTTTCAACTTTACCCTAAATACAGCCAACGATTACGACTTTGCCATTTACAACCTCACCGGAAGAAACTGCGCTGATATTCTAAACGGTTCTGCCCCTTTGGTGCGTTGCAATTTCTCTGCTCAATTTGGTTCTACCGGCTTGTCAGCCGCCGGAACCGCCCCCATTGTCGGGGCAGGTGGCTCTCCCTTCAGCACCACCATGAACGTGACCGCAGGTGAAACCTATGCATTAATCGTTGATAATTGGAGCGGTAACAGCAATGGCTACACCCTAAACTTTGGCGGTACAGCTTCCATTTTCGATAATGTGCCTCCTGTACTTTCTGCCGTCACAAGTTCATGCACACCCGGCACCCTCACCGTGACCACCAATGAACCCATTCAATGTTCTTCGATTGCAGGCGCATCCCTTTCCATCACCGGCCCAAGCGGCGTGGTGGTAACCGGAAGGGTGGGCGTGAACTGCGGTACCTTCACCAATCAAATTAACATTACCTATACCGGCGGGCTTGTAAGCGGAACCTATACCCTTACTGCATCCGGCCTTAGAGACATTTGCAATAACCTCATGGCTTCAAATAGCCAGAATTTTACCATTCTTCGTTCACCCACCTTAACCGGAACTGCAGATTCCATCTGCTTGGGTTCAGGCACCAACGTTACCCTTTCAGCTCCCAATTCACCGCCCGGTTCGACCTTTTCATGGAGCAATGGCGGGGGAACCAATGCGATTACCGTTTCACCCAATGCAACCACCTATTACACCCTCACGCAAACCTTTGGTGGGTGCTCCCGCTCATCTATAGATTCGGTGGTGGTCGTTCCCTTACCAAACTTGACCTTATTTCCACTTAATCCATTCTCGTGTGGAGGTAGCCCCGTTACCCTAACCGCAACGGCAACGCCAGGTTCAAGCTATTTGTGGAGCACATCAAATACCACAAATTCAATAACGGTATCGCCGCCCTCCACTACAAATTATTCAGTAACCGCAACCCTCAATGGCTGCACCGCAACCCTTAACACAAACGTAATTTCAAATGCGCCGGTCGCAACCCCGAGCTGTGTGAATATATATGTAACCACAACCGGTTCCGGAACCGGAACACAGGCAAGCCCTGCGAGTTTAGCAACTGCCCTTACTATGGCCATGTGCAATAATGCCGTTATTAAATTGGCAATCGGTACATATACCATTAGCAATCCCATTTCGACCATTACAAGTTACACAACCCTCGAGGGGGGATTTGACCCTGCTTTGGCATGGCGCAAATCAAGTGCATTGGGTGCGACTACAATATTTAGAAATGCCTCAAACCCCGAGGGGGCTGCAGGTCAGCAACGGTTAGTTGCTATCTATTTAAACGGACAAAGTTATTTCCGCTTTCAAGATATTACCATACAAGTGGCAAATGCAACGGCATCCACATCGGGAGG
>JAYSVQ010000160.1:0-6336 GCA_043718485.1 Bacteroidota bacterium | reverse complement strand
CTGCAGTTCCCGAAAATGTGCCTCCGGTGGGGCTGCCCATTAAAGTAACCGAGGTTACGTCGTTGCAATATGGACCCACCGGCACCGTAAGGTTGGGTGTAGGCAAGGGCGTAACGGTAAGGGTTAAGGTGACAATGCTATCGCAAGTATTTGCAGCAATGAGGGTATCTTGATAAACACCCGTTGTGTCATATACATTTGTTCCTATTTGAAAGGTTTGTCCTTGGCAAATTCTTCGCGTTAATGAATTTGTTACGACAGAACATGCTTCAGGCAAAACCAAAGATTGACCTGAGGTTGCTTGATCACCGGCCTCGGATCCAAGTCCATTTACTGCATTGCCAATAAAATAAAAAGTAATTGGGCCTGTTCCTGTTGGAGGTGCCATCCAATCTACTGTAAAGATTCCGGATGAGCTTGCCGATCTTTGTTCAAAATACCTTCTTCCACTTAATATTGTTACTTGTCCATTTAAACTTGGATTGGATAAATTACCAGCAGGGGTATTTAAGCTGGTTAAGGCCACCGATTGCATTCCAAAAAATATGGAACCGGGACTTGCTGCGGTACAAGTATAAGTTAAAGTATAGGTTGTTCCTCCGGTATAAGCGGTTGTAGAATTTCCTCCACCATCGGTGATTGCCAACGAAATAGTGGGATTAAAAGCACCACCCGAATGACAACCCACAGAACCGCAGGTGCCTGTTGTGAATGGGCTGCCGGTTCGGTCTTGCATGAGAACAAAAGCTGCGCCGCCATTTCTACTGGTTAAACTGAAAAAGGCAAGAAGCAAAGGAAGGCAAAGGAGGAAGTAAAATAGTTTTTTCATTATGCGAAAATAATTCATTTTTATTTACGGACAATCTTTAATCCTTTAAATCTAAGCTTTTTGTCACCTTAAGCCATTTTTTGTTGATTAAAGCTATTATTTGGGAAGTTTTTCAGTGTTCAGTTATCTTAAAAACTTTACATTTGAGCCTCATTCACACTTGCAAAATGAAGCGATACCACCTTTTTGAATTTGAGGATTTTCAATGGTTTCCCTCATGGATACGAGACATGCTTACTCGATATATAGTAACCATTCATAAATTATTAAAATCACCAAACCAGATTGCTGACCTTATTGCGCCTATCCTTAAGCGAACCGGAAAAAATTCAATTGTCGATTTATGTACAGGAGGCGGAGGCCCGATGCCTGAAGTAATCGAAATTCTTGAAGAAAAACATGGCTTTTCAAACCTGAAAATTACCCTTACTGATTTGTATCCCAATCAGGTTACGATTGCAGAAATTAAAAAACAGAATACTCCGAATATAAATTATTTAGAATCTTCTGTAGATGCTGCAAACATACCTGAAAATTTAAATGGATTGAGAACCATGATTTGCAGTATGCATCATATGAAACCGGAAACGGCAAGAGCCATTCTCAAGAATGCGAGCGATTCTAAGCAACCCTTTTTTATGTATGAGATTAGCGATAATGTCATTCCTTCCTGGCTTTGGTGGTTTGCCATTCCTTTAAATTTTGTCACCACACTTATTGTTACCTTATTTGTAAGACCAATAACCTGGCAACAAATTTTGTTCACTTATATTATTCCCATTCTTCCTTTTTTTATTGCTTGGGATGGTGCTGTTTCTTATGTGAGAACCTATACGCATGGCGACCTTGACTTGCTTTTGAAGGAAATAAGAACGGATGATTACATTTGGGAAAAAGGAAAGGTGCAGGGTAGAGGTGGAGCAAAAGTTTATCTTTTTGGTTTACCTGCTTAGAAATAAGGGGGAATTTTTAGCCTTATTTTGGTTGGGAATAATCATTAACTTGCAAAAGTTTTTTAAAAAGCCTGATAATGCAAAAGAGAAATTTCGACATTCTAGTTTTTATTTTAATTCTATTTGCTGGATTATTTTCCTGCAAAAAAGATGATATTGAAGGAAAAGTTCCAAGCTGTATAAGGAGTAAAATCAATAAAATTCAAAAGGCAGAAGTTCAAAATCCACCCGCGCATGTTTCAAAATGGGAAGTGGATGGAGAGACCTATTATTATTTCACATCAGATTGTTGTGATCAGTTTAACTACCTATATGACGAAAACTGTGATGCAGTATGTGCACCTGATGGCGGTTTAACAGGAACTGGAGATGGGAATTGCCCTCAATGGCAGGGGACCCTTGAATCCCATATTATTTGGGAGGACGATAGAGAATAAGTCATTTTGTGACTAAATCATGCAACAAAATTTTAGCTTTTGCATGATTCGGTTGAATGCGCAATATGGCTTCAAGCATTTTCTTTGCCTCCAGCTTTTGATTTGTTTGTAGGTATAAAGCGACCCGATTCATCAGTAAGGGAACGTACAATGGGTCTATTGAATAGGCCATCTTATAAATCATATCCGCTTTTTCTGGATTCTTTTTAAGGAATGAAACATAACCTAAATTATTGAGCGCAGGTACAAAAGTTGGGTCTTTTTCTAAGGCATTGATCAACCATTTTTCTGCATTCAGCAAATTGTTGAGGAGAATTAAAATGGAAGCTATTTTATTTTCAAATTCTGGAATGAACGGAGCTAAATGATTGGCAAGCGCATAAAAATCAGCGGCAGTATTGTATTTCCCTGTTTTGAAATAGGCTTCCCCTATTCGATATGCCGTCCATGCATCTTGATTGTCATAGGATGTTTTTATTAAAAGATCATCCAAAAAATAGCGTGGCCCAAAAAGCGAAACATAATTTTCAATTTCGTGGTAATCCTCTATCAAATACAATAGATGGATCCTACCATGAATGGCCCACGGTTTATTTTCACGTGCTGCTTTTGGAAGCAGAACGAATGCCGAATCCAGAAAGATTTTCTTTTTTTCAAATCTCTCAAATTGCTGAAGAAAAGCCATTAACCTTTCAGGTGAAGTAGGAGCAGGGTGGTTAATACAAGCCAACCGCACAAAATTTCTAATTTTTTCCGTTTCTGGTTTTGGGACTGCTTTGCGAATAAAATGATCCGTAACCGTAACATGTGGAATGTCAACCGAACCGGATTTCGGCATATGACAAGTCATGCAATCGTCATTTTTTGATTTTCTTAATTCGAGCTCCTCGCTACACAATGTGCCCGAATTTTTTTGATGACATTTCTCGCATGCTGCCTTAAAAATTTCTCTTCCGGTTAACCTTACACTTACATGTGGATTATGGCAGGTTATGCAGGTCAAGGCATTTTTATGTGGACGGAGTTCGTTTTTATGTTCCTCTGCTTTAAAAGTAGAAATAAAACATTTGCTTTTTTTAAGCCTGTCTGCATGTGAAGCCATAATAAATTCTTCCTCACCTCCCTCATACACGGGTAAGAATATGCGAATAAAATCAGCCAATTTCATTCCGGGTCTAAAGTCCAAAAAAGATTTCCCTTCGGTCAAAACAGCATTCCCTTGCAGGTGACAACGCTGACATACATCAAATTGTAAATCGAGTGCTAGTTTTCCGGGGTTGACAATAGAGTAATCAATAAATGAAGCGGTATCTATTATTATACCTTTACTTTTTTCCTCTACATGAAGGCTACCCGGGCCGTGGCAACGTTCACAATCAATCCCAAGTGGAAGACTCTCATATTTGTTTTCTGAACCCATTGTAAAGTTTGGAATGGCATTGTGGCAAGACATACATTCCAATCCGATTTTTCTTGAGAAACGCGAGTTATTTCCGCCTTCAAAACCCGGCGGCAAATCCCATTGTTTCTTTTGCGCATACCAAGTCATTGGCATTTGATACAGGAAATTATTTTTGTGTTGTAAATGAGAATTGGTGTGTTGACCTGAGCCAATAATATAATCAACCCGTTCCGTTCTCGACCAACTTGTGTCTTTTCCCTCAAGCCTAAACTCCTTAATGAAGAGACTATCCTTCAACCATAAAGGCGAATAATAATACCCTGAAAAGGTATCATAAATAACAGGATGTCCACTAAAATCTGCCGCACTTTTTTTGAGGCTGGCATGGTCAAAACTGCTACCCATTCCGGTATGCTGAAAGCTTTCAAACTTATCTGAATGACAGGTTTTGCAGGATTCAATACCTACAAATTGGGCGCTGTCTGAGTGATTCCTCCAAGGCGATTTTTCATGAATCACCTCTCTTTCACAAGAAAGAAACGATACCGTGAATAGTAAAAAGTAGCCTAAGACCTGCTTCATTTTTCTGGAAGGCTAAATTGAGCATTTCTTTCCTTCAGATTTAAAAAATCCCAAACATTTTTCAATAAAAAAAGGCTGCACAATTGTGCAGCCTTTTTTTGGGGTTAGAGAATTTTAGTTTTGAAGGATAACCTTCTTAACATGTGTTTTTTCACCTTGATTTACTCTCACAAAGAAAATGCCGTCTGCATTCCCATCGAGATTGAAGGTAGTCGTGATCAGACCTTTAGGCCCTTCAAAATTCTTTTTAGAGATTACCCTGCCGTTAATGTCATACACAAAAATTTGGGTGGCCAAACTGCTAACCGGCATATAAGTTACCGTAATTTTACCGTCTGATGGGTTTGGAGAAACCGTAAAATCATCATAAGCCAAACCTCCGGCTTCCGAAGGCAAATTCAGTTTATTCAATTCTTCTACCGAAGGTCTTTCCACCTTAATTTTAAAAACATAAACTTTTTCTTCCAACACGGTTGGCATACGTTCAAAAACTTTTTCTTCTTTTTGAACCGGAGCAGGATTGCTTTCAAAAACTTTTTCCTCTTTTCTAATCACAGGTGGTCCCTTAAATAAATCCATGGTTTCTTCCCCTATTTTCTGGTAAACTTTATCATTTCTCATGTAATCTACCTTTATGGAAGGAAGGGTATTGTTATCTAAAATATTTCTGATTTGACCACAATTTTCAACATCCTCACCATTAACCCGAATCACAAAATCGCCGGGCGCTAATCCGATATTTTCAGCTACTGAGCCTTTAATGATTTCTTTTACCTCCAAGCCATTCTCGCTACCTGCACAATCTACCATCACAACGCCTAATCTAACGGGCGCTGGATTTACAATTTTTTCAAGCGTCATCTTCATAGATTTGGGTTCGCCAAGTTGGGCATAGGTTTTTTGTTTTTTACCCGCTCTCTCATATTCAATTTTTATTTTGTCACCCGCTTCGTGAGACAAAATAACTTCACGCAATTCATTATCTGCATTAATCATGAGGTCGTCAACCTCAACAATTATATCACCTTCGGCTAAACCAGCTTTTTCTGCGGCTGTTCCTGAAATTACAGATTGAATGCGGGTAATTCCGAACTCGTCAGGATGATAATAAACACCCAAAAAGGCTCCTTTTTCTTGATTCCATTTCGCACTCATTTCCCTTTCCAATTCCTGAACCTCTTTCTCCATTTCCACCATCTCTTTTTCCATTTCCACCACCTCTTTCTCCATTTCCACCACCTCTTTTTCCATTTCACGCTGCAAATCAAGTTTCACAATTTCCTGTGCCTGGCCTTTTTTGATTTTGCGAATGGTGATTTCAAGTTCTTCATCCTCTAACAGGGGCCCAAGATTTTTCAGAATTTCTTCTTTTTCAAGAAGAGATTGAATATCCGTTATCTGGCCGTTTACGCCTTCACGAATAATTACGGATTCTTTACCCGCTTCATTTCGTTCAATTCTAATCGTGGTTTTTTGTTCCGGATTTTGAGCTTCAAGTGAAAGTCCAAATCCCCAAAAACACAAAGCAGATAAAAGGCTGAATTTTAAAAAGTACTGATTTTTCATGCGTAAAAGTTTGGGTTAGACAAATAAGAATCGTTCCTCCAAACGGTGAGACGGCTTTTTTGTTGCCCGATGAACTTAGCTAATTTATAGTATTTACAGGAAATAGAAAACACTTCAGCCCTGAAAACAGTGGTTTTTTTTGTTTTAAGCATAAAAACTTCATTTGGAATGGGGAAACATGCTTTTTAAATTTTTATTTTGGCCCAATCGGACTTTTTTTTGTTCGATTTTGAACAGGCATTCCAATATTATTTTCTGCTCATTTTTCTATTTGGAGCTATTTTTTAAAAGGGGGGAGCATTTTTTCTTTTTTAATAACAGCTTCCACCGGGTTTCAAAATATGATAGTTTTTGCCTTACCCATTTTTGGGGTCGGGTTTTATTAGGTGGCACATAGCAGTTGAAGTCGAAATAATCAATGTCTTGAGAATCGGTAAGGATAAGCCGAAAAGTAAATCCAAAACTCCATTTTAGTCCCTAAAAAATGATACCTTTCCGATGCGAATTTTAGGAATGCATCGGGTGTCATGATAAATCAAAATCTTGCTTTTTAAATGAGTCGAATCG
>JAYSVQ010000159.1:0-2201 GCA_043718485.1 Bacteroidota bacterium | reverse complement strand
TTCTGTTTTCAAGTATATTCAGAATTCCTTCAAAATAAATTTTGTCGGTCTTTATTTTCAGAATCCAACTGCCGTTAACTACCGGTACCGATTAAAAGAGTTTCAAAACTGGCAGTTTACTTCAAATACTAACCTTGAAATTCCCTTTTTAGAACCGGGGGAGTACAATTTTAAATTGCAATCTCGTGTTGGCGAAGGTGAATGGAGTATGGTGAAGGCCTATTCATTTACGATTTCTCCTCCCTTTTGGAATACATTTTTATTTAGGTTATTTCTAGCTAGCCTCTTTTTAGGGATAATTTATGCCTATATAAGGAACAGAATTTCCCGAGCAAAGAGGGTTCGCGACGAGAAAGAGCAAATTGAAAAGCAAATCTCCAATCTTGAGCAACAGGCACTTCAAACCATGATGAATCCTCATTTCATTTTTAATGTGATGAACTCAATTCAACATTTTATCAATTCAAATGAAAAAGAGGAAGCAAACACTTACCTGTCTAATTTCGCGACCTTGATTAGAATGAATCTTAGCAACTCACATAAACGATTTATATCACTTGAAGAGGAGATTCAATATCTTAACCTTTACCTGTCATTTGAAAAACTCAGGTTTCGGGATGGACTGGTGTATGAAATTCACTTGGATCCTGCTATAGATGCCGAAGAATCCCGAGTTGCTGTAATGATGATTCAGCCCTTTATTGAAAATGCCATCTGGCATGGCATTTTACCCAAAAAGGGACCTGGAGTAATGCAAATTCATATATTGAAGCAAGGCCCGGACCTTCTCAGAATTAAGATTGAGGATGATGGAATTGGAATTAATGATGAATTCGTGACTTCTGGTTTTCAAAATCATATCAAAGAAGGCCATGCTTTAAGTATGACCTGGCAAAGATTGACTCTCCTTGCACATTCGGTAAATCAAGTTCCTTTTTTAAAATTCGGGCATCTTTATCCTGAAAGCGAAAACAAGGGAACGATTGTAGAATTTTTTCTGCCGGCGCGTTTATAGATATTTTTTCTTTACCGATTCCTCAGTCAATCTTACCGTTGCCTAACAATTTAAAAAGGCATGGTTAGGGTTCTCTATTTTTGGATTTATTCTTAAAATGAATCGAAAAGCAAATTATCACCTGTGAAATCTGAACTCTTGAATTTGGAGAAAATGGCTTTAAAGGCCATGATGAATCCTGATTTTGTTTTCAATGTTCTCAATTCGATTCAATACCATATTAATGCTGGGTTTAAAGAAATTGCGAATCAGTATTTAACTGATTTTGCTTCTTTTATTCGCATTTGTACTCGTTTTTCTGAACGAGAAGCTGTTTCCTTTGCTGAAGAACTTGAGTACCTAAATTTGTATTTGAAGTTAGAAAATCTGCGATTCGAGGAGAAGTTTAGTTATTCAATTGAGTACCTGCCCGAAATTGACTTAGAAAAGGTGTTTATTCCGGTAATGATGATTCAACCTTTTCTTGAAAATGCCATCTGGCATGGCATTTTGCCTACGCAAAGCAAAGGGCAATTAAATGTAAAGATTCTAAAGGTTTCCCCTGATATTTTGCGAATTGAAGTTGAGGATAATGGTGTTGGAATTGGCAATGATTATATTGGAAGGAATTTACTTATAGATAATCCAATCAAAATAGAACCTTGTATCGCCATTAAGCGGCTTAAAATCTTGAAAGAGACCACTTTCAAAGGTTTATATATGCAATATCGCCACTTATCACCTGAGGCCATAAATAAAGGAACCCTCGCTGAATTTCAAATGCCTTATTGGATGTAATTACCGTTCCCTACTTCAAAGATACCGTATTCTCTTTTTCTGCTTGAATATAAATGGTAAGGATTTAGGTTTGACTTATGCTTACCTGCTTTGCCATCCCTCCCTTTTCTCTACCCATATCAAATCCCTAACGGGGTTCTGTGCCCTATGGTACATATTATCGGTAGAGAAAATCAATATTAGTTTAATCCCGAAACCGACCCGCCGCGGCGGGTCACATGTTATTAGAAAAGATTCCGTTCCAAGTCCCCGACCCGCCGCGGCGGGTCGCATGTAATTGGTCGAATATTCTTTGTGCGACCACCTTCGGGGTCGACTTCACAAACGCATCCAATTTTAATAAGGTTCAATCCCTTCAGGATCGCCTGCAAGACCTCACATCCATTTTCATTATCCTGTGCCGTTAGGT
>JAYSVQ010000158.1:0-2201 GCA_043718485.1 Bacteroidota bacterium | reverse complement strand
AAGAAAAGTTTTTTTGAAAAGGCCCGGCGATATTCATCCAATCCAAATTTCCAATGTTTGAAAAATAATTTCCAGGTTCCTTTATAACTCAATGCATCCAGCGTGTCTTTAAAGTTAAAATCTAATTTTCCATATCCTTCACGCTTGAATGTAAAGACAGCATTTGGGCCACATTCTACAGAGCCGTCAACCATTCGGGTAAAATGAACCCCCAAAAAAGGAAAAGCAGGGTTAGGAACCGGATAAATCAAGTTTTTTACTTTCCCTTTTCCGATATCAGATAAGTCATAGTAATCACCTCTAAACCCAACGATGCGCATTCCCAGATTTTTCCCTCCATCCATTTTCGCCATCCTGTCTGCTTGTAGTCCTGCACAAAAAATGAGATGTTTGGCTTTATAATTTCCTTTGTTGGTTTCGATTATTCGGATTGTACCTTCTCTGTGAATGGCTTTTACCTCTCTTTCGGTAAGAACCAAACTTTGAGGCTGAATGGCTTTTACAAGTTCTGCTAATTTTTGAACCATGCTCCGGTAATCAATTATTCCGGTGCAAGAAACAAACAGACCTTCGATGCCTTCGCAAAAAGGTTCAATTTCTTTGATTTGTTTTTTTGTGATTCTTTCAACGCCTTCAACTCCATTTTCTGCACTTCTTTTCAATACCTTTTCGAGTTCAGGAATTTCAGAAGGCTGAGTTGCGACCACAATTTTTCCGCATATATCGTGTTTTATATTGTGTTCTTTTGCGAAGGCAACCATTTCGTGGCGGCCATTCACACAATTTTTTGCTTTTTGCGAGCCCGGTTTATAATAAATTCCGGAATGAAGAACACCTGAATTTCTGCCGGTTTGGTGGTCTGATAATTTTTTTTCCTTTTCAAGAACAAGAATTTTCAAAGCAGGGTATTGCCTTTGAATTTTCCATGCGGTAGCCATGCCCACAATTCCGCCACCGGTAATTATGATATCGTAAACGATTTGAGGATTATTTTCCAACTTCTGGATTTTCAGCAAATTTGCTTTACTAATAGCCAATATTCAAAAGGCCTCTTTTCAACCGAGGCAGGATATTTTCTTCAGGGGAATCCAAAACATGGGTTATTTTTGCAAGATGAAAGGTTCATTCTTGTTATTCTGTTCAGTTTTGAGCTTTAATTTCTGTTTTTCGCAAGCCGATAAGCCTGCATACCGCCTTTTCGATACAAAAGGCAAGGAGGTTAGTTATAAACAAGTATTGCAAGCCGCTTTAGCCTCTGATGTTGTATTTTTTGGGGAGTTGCATAACAACCCCATTTGTCATTGGCTCGAATATGAGTTGGCAAAGGACTTGTTTGAAGCCGCTGGCCGAAGGCTCGTTTTTGGTGCAGAAATGTTTGAGGCCGACCAGCAAAAAGAGTTAGATGCTTGGTTCAAAGCAGGTGAGGAAAGTGCAGACACCTTACTTAGCAAAATTAAGAAATGGCCAAATTTTGAGACCGATTATAAGCCTGTTTTGGATTTC
Source organism: Bacteroidota bacterium (assembly GCA_043718485.1). GTDB lineage: Bacteria > Bacteroidota > Bacteroidia > J057 > JADKCL01 > JAYSVQ01. Next base: position 698 of record JAYSVQ010000158.1, on the reverse strand, counting down.
GCAAAAGGGAATGGCGTTCGTTTTATTGCGACGAATTGCCCAAGAAGGTTTGCTTCTTCGGTTTCAAAAAATGGGCAAGAATCCTTAAATACCTTAACGCCGGAAGAACTCACCTGGATTTGTCCGATTCCGTATGCGGTTGATTTTGAATTGTCGATGTACAAAAAGATGAAAGAGATGTTTGGCGATTCTCCCCACGGAATGAATATCGAAAACTTTGTTTCGGCTCAAGCCTTAAAAGATGCGACTATGGCTTGGTTTATTTTTAAAAATTTCCCGGAGGGTGGCTTGTTTTTCCATATGAATGGTTCCTTTCATAGCGAGAGAAAAGAAGGGATAGTTTGGTATTTGAAACGGCTGAAACAAGATATAAAAGTTTTAACCATTCACCCCATCGAGTATGAGAATCTTGATAAAATTGAAAAAGAAGATAAAGTTTCCGGTGATTTTATTTTAGTCATTCCGACTTCAATGACAAAGACTTATTAGGGCCTGAGTTATTTCAGATAACCTACTCAATATCGCAGATGCGATTGTTAAGGCGCGCGGAATGCAGCTTAATCCGGGCCAGACCGCGTGTTTGAGAGAGTTGCAATTGTTTTCCAAACAGCAGGGTCTTCGAAATATTTTCGTGTTGAAAGGGGCCGCCGGAACCGGAAAAACTTTTCTCATTCGCATGGTGACGGAATTTCTGAAAG
>JAYSVQ010000157.1:0-2206 GCA_043718485.1 Bacteroidota bacterium | reverse complement strand
AACGAACAGTTGATGTCGGTTTTATAGATTCCTTTAAGCCCCATATTTTTGAACATGTCAAACCTGATTTAAAGCTCATTTATGAAAGATAGCCATATTGAAAGCAAAAAAAGGCTTGAACATATTACAAAAGCAATCGCAGATATTGAAAAATTCGTAAAAGGAATAGATGATAAAACGTTTTGTGAAAACGAAATGTTACATAATGCAGTAATGCTACAGTTTATTATTATTGGAGAAGCAATAACTAATGTTAACGAGGAAAAATTAGATAATTATGACTATCCTTGGTTTAAAGTGCGTTCCTTCAGAAATTTGATTGCTCACGAATACTTTAATATCAAGCTCCCGGCAGTTTGGGAAATTATTCAAACAGATTTACCAAAATTAAAAAAAGTAGTTCATTCCATTTTGGAAAATGAATTTTAATGAAAAAGGAAAAGAATTTCATTTTTCAGGACAAATAGAACCTACTCTTCTCATCTACGTTTTTACCCCTAAACGATTAGAAATAAACCTAAGTGTTAACTGTTTAGTATATAGGTCGAATCTATGATTTGATAACTTTTTGTATGCATTCTGTCAATCTGAATGTAAATTGGTTAAATCGAATTCAAGAATAACTGAGGCGTAGGAATAGGATGAAAAAGAAATTTAAATTTTCGGTACTGTTTGGGCTCTTTTCCATTTTTGGTTTTTCAGGCCATGCACAAAGAAGTGCAATTGGCATTCGCCTCAAAGAAAAAAGAGAGAAATCCACACTCTACGAATTGAGAATTGAAGGCCTGGTTTCCGAAAATTCAGCATTGGTATTGGATGCTGCGCTTCAAAACAAACAAGGTATCATGGAATCAAAAACCGAATTATCGACGCGAATATGTGAGGTTGAGGTCTTGGATTTCATCTTACCTGAACAAATTCAATCGGTAGTTATTCAATCTGGTTTTCAGGTTTCCAAATCCTTTTAAGGTATAATGAAACTAAAAACGACCTTATTAATTTTATTCTCTTTCTTCATAATTAGGCTTGAACTGAGTGCCCAATGTTCAGGTGGAAGTTATGGTTCCAGCCTTTCTATGGGCCCCACCTGGGCAACGCATAATGTTTTAACGGGAACCTATTATACCTTTTCAGCCAATGCGAATGAATGTTATCAATTCTCATTTTGTCAAACAGGCTCAAGTGCCGGTTTTGATACTGAACTTACCATACTGAATAGTAGCGGCGCATATGCAAATGGGTATAATGATGACCATTGTGGCTTTTTTTCAGAAATAACCTGGACGTGCAGCACTACAGGAACCTATCGAATTCTGGTGTCGAGTTACCCGTGCGATTATAGTAGCTCACCCGGCGTAATTACGTATCGAGCGGTTCCACCGGCGGGCCCCGGCGTAGATTGCCTGAATCCGTATGTGATTTCTATCTTGCCATTCAACATGAGTGGGTTGACCACATGTGGATATGGAAATCAATACACCTCCTCAAACACATGTACAAACGCCTATATGAATGGCGAGGATTTTGTTTTCAGGTATTTTGCAAGTGCTCCGGTAACCCTAAATATTAATTTAACTGGAACGGTAGGTTCAACAGGCGTTTTTTTGGTGAAAGATTGCCCTGACCAGTCAGGTGCTTTGTGCATTCCGGGTGTGATTACGCCCAATACCTGTAGTTCAAGTGGCCAAACCAGTATAAATGGCAATCCTGCGGCGGCATTTGAAATTCCCACAGCTGGTATTTACTATATTATCGTCGATACCTGGCCAAGTCCAAATTGTACCCCTTTCAATATTAATATCAGGGAGGCACCGGTGTTTACGCCACCTGTGGTTTGTTATTCCGTTTCAAATTTCACCTACGCTCCAGACAATTTCAATTCAGGTACTTCCATTTCGTTTCCGGACGACTCCCATTCCGATTTAATGCCTCTGCCTTTTACCTTTTGTTTTATGGGCAATCCCTACGATGAAATTCTTATTTCCTCAAATGCTTATATTTCTTTCAATTCGTATTGTCTCGGTGCCTACTCACCTTGGAATACAGTGCCTGTACCTACCACAGCTACACTTGGTATTCAGAATGCAATTTTAGGCCCTTGGGTTGACATTGACCCCAGTGTATCAGGGACTATCAAATACAATACATACGGTACAGCCCCTTACCGTCGTTTCGTTATTTCATATCGTGATGTAGCCATGTTTTA
>JAYSVQ010000156.1:0-2212 GCA_043718485.1 Bacteroidota bacterium | reverse complement strand
TCGCATGGCTCGTTTTTTTAGCGGATGCTGAAAAAAATATGAAAAAGGAAAAAGGGAAAAAAGAAATTCAGGATGCTCGGCCCTTGCATAGGGATTCCTTGTAAAAATAAAGCGGAAAAGTCAGCCGAAAAAAAATGAAAAGCCATAAAAAAACCCGAAGAAAATTTCTTCGGGTTTTTTGCATTTGTGATAATTACAGTCCGTCCACAATCAAGTCTTTGGGGTGTTTGATTTCATATTTCAAGACGATTTTCACACTTTCCTGAGGTTTTAACTTCAATCTCCAGGTGATAAAGCCTTTTTCTTTGTCATACTCAGGCGCTGCCATATTCGTTGGATTCAAGGTTTCATCCAACACTTTTACGATGAGGTCTTTGTTTTGGGAAATTGGAATTTGATCTTGAAGAACTAAATCTACCATTTCGTTTTTGGTATTTCGCACGGTGATTTCAAATCCAAAATGGTGCTCTTTGTTTCCACCAAAAGTTTTACAGTCGTAAAAATCCTTGATTTGTTCACGCTTGACGACAACTTTTTTATCCCTGCCAAGAGAAATGTCGAGCGTGTCCATCGTTAACGTTGGATTAAGCGTAGATTCAGTTACAAAAGCACCTTCGAAATAAATTGACATAATACCGGGAAGTAAATCGAAGCGCTCCCAGTCAGTTAGGCTTGCCACCAAAAAGGCATCATTGTCTTTTTTCGGAACGGCAAAGTGGCGGTAGCTGGCCGGCAAATCATAATTTTGAATAAATACCTGGTGGTTTTGGTTGTCGCTTGGCAAGTCTTGCGCCAATTTGATTTCATAAAAAACAGAAGTAGCACCTTGGGCAACCGAAGTAAAATCAGCTAGTGTTGCACCTGATGGCTCAAATTTGTCAGCGGCTTTCATATCCTCTTCTGCCATAGCTTCCTCTCTTGCTTGAGCCGGCGCACCATAGGCCATGCTTTCTAAATTTTTTGATCTGCCAGAGGAAATGATGGCTGACGGTAAATACGCATAAACAAACCAAGGGTCTAACTCTGGTTTATTGCCACCCAACATAGGGTTGCCAGAAGAAAGTGTTAAGCGCACCTTTTGAAAATCTACCCCGGTGTTTTGCGTAACATCGGCACGAAGGTCAAGTTTGGTTTTGCTTTTGGTATCATCCACCCGTAAATCGTAACGAGGAGTCCAGCCTGCATTTTGGGTGTAATATTTTAAGTAAAAATCATGCTTGCCTTCTCGTGTTGCCTGCATTTTTATCACAATATCATTGCTGGGTTGATTCTGTAATGCATTCCACTCCCGTAGCTGATTGTGGATTCGGTTTTTTGATTCGTTTAACTCTTCAATGTTAAGATTGTGTTTTGCCTGACGGTCTGCGATGTCACCCAAACGATGGCGGAAAAAATCTGCCGCTTTTACCAATTCTTCAACTTTTAGACCTTGATCATCTCCACGTAAATTTTGATTCGCAAGAATTAATTTCCGTTCTTCTTCTAATACCGCTTTCAATATATTTATTTCTTCTATTTTCTTCTGATAATATTTTAAGCTGTCTTCAAGTTTTAGGATTTCAGGTGTTTTACCTGCAGGTTTTAGATAGTTTACAAAATGTCGCACTTCCAAAATGATGGATTCCTTTGGACCTGCAACCTGAATTGCACTCGGATTTATTCCATTCGGCAATCCCCCAAAAACCAATTCGTGCGTTCCTGTGCTGAGGTTTGCACTGCCTTCACTGACCAATTGCGCGCCTTGAAGGTAGATGATTGCCTCGATGACTTTAGAGTCAATTGCTTTGGGTTTGGTTTGGCCGAAGGTTTTTCCAAAAAAGGAAATGCCCATAGCGAGGGTAATTAAAACATGTGAAATTTTCATAATTCGGGATATTTATCTAATGGGTGCGAATAGAGCGCAATTTCCATAATTTTTTAATGGCCCTTCAAAATTAATTTACAAATGGTTGGACGCAATGGATGCGGTTCCATAGGCAGGATAGCCAATGCTATGCTATTTTGCTTATTGTCTCCTCGTTTATTGTATTATGGATGTTGGGGCAAGTCTACGGTATTGGGTGGAATTAAGAGGATATGGAGTCCAAGAGAGGAAAATAAATTACTTACGAATTTTAATGCAAGGGAAAATTGATCATTATCCAAAAAGCTCCTATTTATTAGTCTGGCTTTAAAGATTGTGGCTCTTCTTTTTCAGAGAAAGATTCGGGAG
>JAYSVQ010000155.1:0-6390 GCA_043718485.1 Bacteroidota bacterium | reverse complement strand
GTCAATCACTCATTCATATTTCTCACTTGTGTAGTTTTGTAAATGCAATTTTCCTCAATCACTTCTGTTTTAAATCTCTGGGCGCCTCCCTTTCTGGCTGAGTCCTATGACAATTCCGGTTTAATAATCGGTCATCCTGAAACGCACTGCAAGGGAATATTGGTTGCGCTTGATTGCACTGAATCTGTGTTAGATGAAGCGATTGAAAGGGGCTGTAATTTGGTTATATCCCATCACCCGATTTGGTTTACCAGCCGAAAAAAATTGAATGGGGATGATTATGTTTCCCGAACGCTGATTAAAGCCATAAAAAATGATATTGGAATTTTTGCTATCCATACCAATCTTGACAATATTTCACGGGGTGTCAATCAAATCATTTCAGAAAAATTGGGTTTACAAAAAACTCGAATTTTGAAAGTCAAGGAACAAAGCCTTATGAAACTAGAAGTCTTTGTACCCCATGAAAATCGGGAAACCCTATTACTTGCCCTTTGGAATGCAGGTGCAGGAAAAATTGGTAATTACACGCAAGCCTCCTTTTTTGTGAATGGGGAGGGCACCTTTTTGCCCGAAACAGGGGCCAACCCGACTATAGGGAAAATTGGAAAATTGGAAAGGGTTCAAGAAAGCAAGGTTGAGGTAATTTTTGAGAAACATTTGCAAACAGGCCTTATTCGAGCGATGAAAGATGCACATCCCTACGAGGAAGTGGCTTTTCAAATTTTGGCCTTAGAAAACGGGCAACCAGAAATGGGCGCAGGAATGATGGGCGAATTTGCTAAACCGCTGAAAAAGAGCGACTTTCTTGACCTTTTGAAAAATACTTTTTCAGCTAATGGCATTCGTTACTCTGATTGTAAGCAAGACGAAATCAAAACAGTTGCCGTTTGCGGTGGATCGGGCAGTTTTCTGATTTTCAATGCATTACAAGAAAAGGCGGATGCCTTTGTTAGCGGTGAAATTGGGTATCATTCCTTTTTCGAGGGTGATAATAGGATGTTAATCGCTGATTTAGGCCATTGGGAGTCGGAACAGTTTACCAGCGAACTGATTTGCAGATTTTTATCGGGGAAATTTCCTACCTTTGCCGTCCACTTGTCGAAAACGGTTACCAACCCGGTAAAATATCATTGAATATGACAGATAACATCGAGGAAAAATTGGAGGCCTTGGCCAAATTACAAACCCTAGACTCAAAACTTGATATCATTCATACCCTGAGGGGTTCGCTCCCTGATGAAGTGGAAGATTTGGAAGATGATGTAGTTGGCCTTCAAACCCGTCTTCAAAAAATTAATGATGACATTAAATTGCTTGATCTCGAGATTACCAAGAGAAAAGGCATAATGAAAGATTATTCTGACCAAATCCGCAAATACGAAACTCAATTAAACACGGTTAAAAACAACCGTGAATTTGAAGCATTAAGCAAAGAGATTGAATTTGCAAACTTGGAAATTCTTACCTCTGACAAAAAAATAAAAGGAATTCAGGAACAAATCGCGCAAAAGAATCAATTGCTTTCAGATACCAATGGTCAAATAGAGGAAAAGAAAACGGAACTAGATGTAAAGCAAAAAGAATTAGAGGCCATTGTAAAGGAAACCGAAGAAGAAGAGAAAAAACTACATGATGCTTCTAAAAAGGCAGGCTCTAAAGTAGATGCTCGGGTTTTGCGCCATTATCAAAAAATTAGAAAAAATATGCGAAATGGCCTCGCGGTAGTGAGCACAGACCGAGACGCTTGTGGGGGTTGTTTTGCCATTATTCCTCCTCAAATGCATTTGGAATTGAGGCACCGCAAAAAACTACTTGTTTGCGAAAATTGTGGCCGTATTTTGGTCGACGTTTCCTTTTTTGAGGGAAGCAAAAAAGAAGTTCAAAACGCTTAATTCATTTCTTAAAGTGGATGCCCTTAGAAAAAGAATATTTCTTTTTCTCGGGTTGATGTTTCTTTTTTTTAATGGATTCTCTAAATCGAAAAACGACTCTCCTACCCTAGAATCATGGCCGGGTGGAGAAATTGAAACCCTGATAAAAAAATTCAGACTTCAGGAAGCAGAAAATCAAATTCTAAAAATTTCCGAACCCGCAATTCGGGATTATTACCTCTGCAAAATCAGGTTCTTTCAGATTTTAACTACCGATGATAATCGCTATTTTTCTTCTTTCGATTCCATTTGTGAAAAGGGCTTGCATTCTGTTTTACAATTTCCCGCCTCCCCTAATTTACGGCATGGGGTATTGGCTGAACTTTATTTGCAGCGCGCCATGGTTAAATATTTTCAAGGCAAAACCATGGCCACCGCCCTTGACTTGAGAAGGGCCTGCGACCAGGCCTTTTCAACCCAGCCAGCCTTAAAAGGTGAATCAAAAAGTCACCACAAAGTATTAGGGCTTTTTCATGTCGCGCTCAGTTCAATTCCAGATAATTTGAAGTGGCTTGGAAACATTCTATGCGAAAAAGGTGATTTTCAAAAGGGAGTGCAGCTTCTGGAATCTGCAAGTAGCGAGGCTGATTTATTTCCCGAAGAAGCCGAAATCATTCTGTTTTATATTGAAAAAAATTTTTTAGGACAACCGGAACTGGCTTATAAAAGAGCAAAACGCCTATTCGAAAAAGACCCTACAAATTATATCTTCAATTTCATTTATGCCTTGTCTTGCTTTGAAACCGGCAATACAGACATGGCGCGCACCATTTTAGAAAAACAAAATCAATGGAATGATGGTCGGTTTTTCACCTCTCCTTTTTGGGAATTGTATCTCGGAAGGGCCTGTCTTTTTCAACTTGATTTAAAAAAGGCAGATAAACATATCGGCAATTTTATAAAAATCTATAAAGGAGAAACCTATTTAGCCGATGCCTGTTTTAAAAAAGGCATTTGCCAAATGTTGCAAGGGAACGATGTGAAAGCCGCGGAAGAATTTAAAATCACCCTGCTCCAAAAAGAAACCGGATTTGACTCTGACTACTATTCAAAAGAAATGGCAACAAAATACCTGAGCAAATTGCCGGGTAGTATCAGTCAAAAACTGTGGAAATCCAGAATGTTATTTGATGGCGGTTATTTTAATCGTTCAATTGAAATGTTATTCCCCCTTAGTGACTCAATTTCTCTAATGAATTTGGAAGAAAAGACGGAATACTATTACCGATTTGGGAGAAATTATCTTTCAAAGGGCAATATTAAGATGGCACATCTTTACCTTAATTCTTGTGTCGGAACGGGAGCAATTGATAATAAATGGATGTGCGCAAACGCATCCTACTATTTAGGAAAATTAGAAGAGTCTCAAGGAAAAAGCGTAGAAGCAAGAAATTGGTATAAAAAAGTATTTACGTTTAAAGATTATTTTTACCAATCCAGCTTGGAAAGCAGGACAAAAGCTGCCCTACAAATGATGGATTCGCGGCTTAGAAATCCACAATCCACAAATTGAATAACCTGCTGACAGCTAATCAATTAAAACCCGTTCATACGTTTTTTAGTTAAGCAATCAGGTCAAAAGTTTCATAACTTTTTAAGGCTTCAGGCGTTAACAGAGGTACATTTGCATTCGCATGTTAACCAACCGATTCAATACAGGCTTTGCGGCCCTAATTGTTTTCTTGTTGCTTGAGGGTTGCCTCAGCGTAAGTAGACAGGGCTCGATAACTACCAACTTAAGCGGGGTGGTTAACCTAACGGTTCCTACTGGTTTTCGCCAGGTTGGAGACCTGCATGACCGTTCCGATTTTCAATTTGAAAACTCACGTAATGGAATTTATTTATTAGGAATAGCTGATTTGAAAAACGACATCAAAAAGAAGATGCCCCATTTTTCTCGGAAAGATTATTTAGAGTTTGCCATTCGAAATATTGAGCTTGGAATTGAAGATTCAAGAATTGCGTCTTTAAGTCGTTGGTCTGCAAACGGATTAAAAAATACCTTGTGCGAGATGGTAGGTTTAAGAAACACACGCCATGGTGCCGTTCCGATTTCATACACCTTATTAATTTCAGAGAATCACTCACATTACATCCAAATCAATTCCTGGTCAGTAGCAGAAAAAAACAATGAGCTTTGTGAAATGCTAGAGACGATGATGGCTTCGGCTGCACCCCTTGAAAGAAGTACTGGCTCTGAAGCACAAGGCCCGGACAGATAAATTCTTTTAATTCTTACCTTTTTGGTCAAAATTCCCCCTTCCTTCGTTTGTGGGGTATTAACTCTTTTTAGATAAAATTTTATTTATAATTTTACCTAAGAAATCACTATTTTTTTAAAAAATGAAACACTTTTCCATGCACAACCTAAAGGTTACCATGCTTGCTTTATTTGCGGGGTTATTTTTTAGCCATCCTGCAATTGGCCAATTTAAACAATCGATAGAAAGGGAGACCGCAAACTATCTACCCATTCCAACCGGTGCTGAAATTATGCCAGGTCTTTTGAGAGAGGAAGGACCAATGGCCACCCCGCCATCCCTTTGGACTGTTCAGTTTAATTATGAATCTGTAGATAGTGCCAATGGAAATGGTAGTCATGCAGGAATTTGTTTTACAGGAACAGAGTTTTGGGTGAGCAAATGGAACTCAGACACTATTATTCGCTTTAGCCCCACTTGCAGTTATATTGGCGTTTTCAATGTACCGGGCGCTTTTAGTACTACTACAGGTGGAATTAGAGGTTTAGCCACTTCCGGGCTAAACGTGTATGCCGCCAATAATACCTCAACGATTCGGGTCATTAGCCCAATTACTCGAGCGGTCACGAGCACAATAACCGCTCCTGCCATGACAGGCGGTTCAACCGGAAACGAAGGGGTTCGGCACTTAACATTTGACCCAACCGCAAATGCAGGAGCAGGCGGGTTGTGGTGCGCGAGTTGGGATACCGACATTAAATTAATTTCACTTGCAGGGGCGCAATTAGTCAATATTGGAGCAGGCACACATACATTAACTTCAATGTATGGCTCAGCCTTCGATAGCAGTTCAACCGGAGGCCCCTATTTATGGATGTTTGATCAGGCTGGAAGTGGTGCGAACATAGTTCAGATTAAAATTTCAACCGGTGGCCCTACGGGCCTATCTCACAATGTCTCTACTGATATTGTTCCCGGAGGCTCTGGTCTGGCTGGTGGGCTTTGCTTTATTCCAGCTGGAATTCTTAATCCCACTGAAAATACATTAGCGGGTATTTACCAAAACGGAAACAATACGCGGTTATTCGGTTATGAAATCGATGATCCTCCGGCTATTGATGCAGAAATGGTTTCAGGAAAACCAACTGAGGCATTATCTCAACTTCCTTTAAATCATGCACATCCTTTAACTTTTGAGGGATCGATTAAAAATGCAGGGACGACAGTCCTTACCTCAGTAAGCATGAATTTAAATATTATCCTATCCGGAAGTTCAGTTTTCACCAACACTCAAACTACAAGTAATTTAGCGTCGTTTGCGACCTCAACGTTAACTTCAACAGGATTTACCCCCTCAGCGATTGGCACCTACACGGTTGAATTAACTTGCTCAACTTCAAGCGGCCAGGTTGACCCTTTTTTGGTTAATGATACAATTAAGTTTACGTTTATGGTAACCGATTCTACGTTTAACCATTCAGACGAAAACTATAATACAGGTGGTTATTTAGTAGGTGATCCGGGATTTGCGATGACCACTTTTATAGCTTATGCAACGGATACTGTATCTTCTGTTTCGGTTAGTTTAAATGATGTAAATGCAGGTGATTCTCTCTATGCAGCTGTATTTTCCGTTTCAGGTGGATTCCCTAATTACCCTCCGGTTTCTTCTTCGTCAATGGTTATACTTGATGGTTCCACATTTGATTTTACTTTTCATATTCCGGGCGGATTGTCAATTTCAAATGGTCAACCATTTGCTATTGGAATATTTGAAGGCGCAAGTGGTTTAACCACCATTCAACAGTCCAACAAATGGTATAACTCAGGAAGCAATTATTTTTATACGTTTGCAAGCCAAACCGTTACAGCAAGTAATATTCAAACTGCCCGTGCGATTTTGGCCCACACCGGAAATGCCTCCGGGGTTGGAATCATAAAAGGTTTGCCCGAAGGAAGCACGTTAAGCGTGTATCCTAATCCTAGTTCAAACGTGTTTTTTCTTGATGTAAGAATGGACAAGGAAAGATCTTTCAATTATAAAATCGTGGATGCATTAGGTAGAGACTTGGAGACATTTGCCCAGGTAAATGGAAACAATCTCATTCAAACCCTAGATATGTCTTCTTATCCTTCAGGCGTTTATTATTTAATTATTGAAGGCCTTGAATTTAAAGAGAATCGTAAGTTGATTCTTGCTCATTAATCATTTTTACCATGAATAAAGAAAGGGAGGCTCGCCTCCCTTTTTTGTT
>JAYSVQ010000154.1:0-6402 GCA_043718485.1 Bacteroidota bacterium | reverse complement strand
ATGACTTTTGGAAATGCCCGATTTATGGTAAATACGTTATTGCTTTGATCTACGATTTGACCATTGCCAACATCCGTAACCCTTACTCTGCAATTTGTGCTCGGGGTGTTAGGAATTTGCCAAGGAAAAGTTCCTAATATGCTGGGAAAATTACTGAGAATTCTTATCCAATTTGAACCATTGTTTGTGGAATAATCCAGATGATATTCATTTGAAGTGCCAACTATATTCCAATTTAAATTATACGTGGGAGTGCCTACGCTTTCAATCAATGCATTCCATCCATTAGTTCCACTATTTGAAGTACAACAGTTATAATCAAATTTAAATGTTAAAGCCCCGGTAGAATGAGTAGAAGTAAATGTAAAAGCATTTGTTACACTTCCTGAAAGGACCCCTAATAAAGTATAGGTATCATCCGGCCCATTATACACCTTTAAATTATAATAACTGCCAAAAGTATATGAGTTTGCCGGAAAAGTTGCTTTGATTTTATTCGTTGCCACATCCGGATAAATGGTTTGTTTGGTTGGCGTACTTCCTCCGTGTGCGCCAGCGGGGCCACCCATATCATAATAATTTCCGGTGTTCATCGTCAGGCTTGTCGGGCTAGCGCTCATGTTAAATGCAAGCCCCTGACTGCCTACAAGAGCGGTTAAATTTTCTGCACCGTTGGGTTGGGTTACCGTTACCGAAGAGAGAATATTAAAATCAGTAGCAGATGAAACCGCGTTGCAAGTGGGTGAAATATTTCCTTCTACTCTAATATAGGCCCGGGTTGAAGGTAAATTTGGAATCAACCAAGCATAGGCCCCTGAGGTTTGACCTGAAATAATGGTATTCCAGGTACTTCCTGAATCAAGGGAATAAGAAAGCGTAACCGAGGTAACCGGAGAAAAATAATTGTATTGAATGTTTTGGGTCGTTCCGGCAATCCAATTTTGCCCACCGTTTGGCTGGGATAGCGTTACGTTAGTGGTGGAGTTAATCGTAAAATTGGCATCACTGGCATCTGTTTTTGAACCGTCAGACATATCTGTAATTCGAATCTTACATTGGGTCGAACTTACGTTGTTAATTGGGTTCCAGGAATAGCCAGAAGGACTTGGTCCGGGATTATACCCAGAGGCAATCGTGGAATAGGTGCTGCCTCCATTCGTAGAAAGTTCAATTAAAAACGAGCCCGTAGTTCCACCATGAACCCAGGTAATCGTAGTTGAATTGCATCCATTAAAATTTTGTCCTCCGTTTGGAGCGGTCAAACGAATATGAGGCTCAATGGTGAAAACGGCATCACTTGTATCTTTGTATGTCGGATTTCCGGTTTCAATAATTCGAATCAAGGCTTGCGTTGAGGGCGTATTGGGTGTATACCATGAATAGATTCCGGTATTTGAACTAACCCCAATCGGAATCCAGGAACTTCCATTATTGGTAGAGTACTCCAGGTCTATGGTTCCCGTCGTAATAAAATTCGTTACCCATTTAATGTCATTGTTTACAAGGGGAAACCATGCTTCTCCACCATTTGCGCTGGTAATTTTTGGAAAGGCCCTGCCAATGGTAAACACCGCATTGCTTTGATCTACGATTGCATTGTTTGAAAAATCCATAACCCTGAAAAGGCAATTCGTACTCGGCGTATTAGGGACTGCCCAATTAAAGCTTCCTGTGTTGCTATACAAGTTTGATAGAATACGGGTCCAATTAATTCCACCATTGGTTGAGTATTCCAAATTATAATAATTTGAGGTTCCGATAATGCTCCAATTCACAGGAATAAAAGTTGGCCCCACACTTTCAATTATAGAATTCCAACCTGAAAGATTTCCGGAGGAATAGGTAAATTGAAAGGTAAGCGCTCCCTCTGGGTTGGTAGCGGTAAAGGTTTGCAAGCCCGTTGTTAAACTTGTGATCGTTGCCATCAAAGGGGCGCCAATCGTGGTTCCATTATAGATCCTTAAAGTTGTTCCTGAACCTAAAGCATAGGTGTTATTGTAAAAAGTTGCCTTTAAACGATTGGTTGCAACATCAGGGAATAAGGTTTGGGTGTAATTAGTTGAGCCATGATTTCCGGCAGGGCCACCCGGGTCGTAATAATTTCCGGTGTTCAAATAAATACTAGCAGGACTTGAACTCATATTAAAAGTGCTTCCTTGTTGAGGCACTACGGCTGTGTAGGTATTTCCACCATTTGGATTATTTACGGTTACCGAAGAAAGTATATTGAAAATATTATCTGAACTATCGCGAATACAGGTTTGGTTGGATAAATCGATAATTCTTACGCGCGCTTGATTTGAGGGAGTATTTGCAACCGGATTCCAATTGTAACTTTGGGGTGCTGTTGTCGTGCTCGCCACAATTTGTGTCCATGTTACGCCATTGTTTGTTGAATAATCGAGGGTACAATTGGCGCCGGCTCCATTGTTAATCCATGCAATGGCTTGAGATGAAAATGAAGTCCAGTTCTCGCCACCGTTGGGGGCCGTTAAAATAAGCGGGCCTGTTAAGGTAAAGACGGCATCGCTAATATCGTTTATGGTAAGATTACTTGACCAAGAGACCCTGACCTTGGTTAAAGATGAAGACACGTTGGGTGGGACCCAAGTGTAAGTCGCAGGACTAATTGGCCGGCTTAAACTAGTTGCAACCGAAGCCCAAGTTGCCCCATTGTCAAGGGAATAATCGATATGAAAAAACTCCTGACTGGGCGTAAGTCCAGAATAATTCCAAGTAATATTTCGATTGGTACAACCGGTCCAGTTCTCACCTCCATTCGGAGCGGTTACGGTTATCGATTGACCTAGTAGTCGATTTGAAAAAATAAAAAAAGAAAGAAGAAAAAGAGCAGCGCGTAAAATTGGTTTTAGGGAACCGCCAACGTTTTCAGGGAGAAAAATTCGCATATAGATTTGCCTTGTGCTTGGTTTTGTCTTGTGAACAAATCACAAGAGGCACAAATTTCGGTATTACTTACTTGAAAATCAGGATAATTTTTCTTTTAAGTTAGTGTTTCGCAGGCAGAAAAAATTTAGTAAATACTTGTTAATTAATAGGTTATGGAAAACAAGCGAAAATTGACTTTTGTGGAAAACGAGTGGGTAAAAGCCTCTTCTATCCACATTTAAGCCTAATCGGCAATTTCCTATCCTGCATTCGGAATCGCTAATTGCCTATTATCTTTACAGCTGTGAAAAGTGGCTTAGTTATTATTCCCACCTACAATGAAAAGGAAAACATTGAGGCAATTGTGCGAAAGGTGCTTTCACTTGATAGTGAATTCCATATTCTTATCGTAGACGATGGTTCACCAGATGGTACAGCCGATATTGTAAAAAGAATTCAAAAGGAGTTTCCCGAGCGGCTTTTCATAGAAGAAAGAACGGGAAAACAAGGCTTAGGAACCGCTTACGTTCATGGTTTTAATTGGGCATTTGCGAGGGGATATCCATACATTTTTGAAATGGACGCAGATTTCAGCCACAATCCAGATGATTTGCCGAGGTTGTTAAAAGCTTGTGTCGATGGGGCAGGTGTGGCCGTGGGTTCTCGCTATGTAACCGGCGTAAATGTGGTGAATTGGCCTATTGGAAGGGTTTTGATGAGTTATTATGCAAGTGCCTATGTTCGATTCATTACCGGAATGAGTGTGAGAGATGCAACCGCAGGGTATGTTTGTTGGACCGCGCCCCTCCTAAAAAAAGTAATTAGCGATGGTATTCGTTTTGTGGGGTATGCTTTTCAAATTGAAATGAAATTCAAAGCCTGGAAATATGGAGGCAAAATTGTCGAAGTACCCATTATTTTCACCGACCGCACCGAAGGGCAGTCCAAAATGAGCGGAAAAATTTTTTACGAAGCCCTTTTTGGAGTGGTGAGTTTGAAAATAAACTCATGGTTTAAAAAGTGGAATTAAAACAAGGGTATTAATGTCACAAACCTATTTCTTTTTTCACCTTCGATGGTAGTTTTGAACTAATTAATTGATAAGAAAAATTGACATACTTCTTCCAATCCTTACTACTAAACCGTGAAATATTGTCTAACTGAATCCATTTGTGCCTCGCAAGGTAAGGTGCCGGAATGATTCCTCTTTTCACTAGAATTTCAAAATCTTCATCAGAAACTTTTAACGAGGCAGTAATTGGAAAAGAATCCGGACTGGTCACGAGAAACATCTTGCCACCAATATTGAAACATAGGTGATTATCCCATTTAATGTCTTCTGTGACAGAGGGCAAACTGAGCGCCAACTCCCTGATTTCTTGTATGTTCATTTTCCTGAATTGATAAAGCCTGAAAATATTATAGTGATTTATAATATTCTTTCTTCAATTCCGGAGAAACTTTATACCTAGAATCCATAGTATCCTGATAGACCTTTTCCAAAATATCAATCACATTGTACAAGCCCATTTTTTCAGCCCATTCAAATGGGCCATAGGGGTAATTCGTTCCTAATTTCATAGCAAGGTCGATGTCGTTTTTCTCGGCTGTTCCTTCACCATGCATGAAAAAGGCTTCATTAATAATCATCGAAACAATACGAGGCGTTGCCATGCCTACTCGATCCTCAACCCATTCAAATTCAATTCCAAAATCCTTTAAAATTGCCTCCAATAAGGGTTTTTCCTTTTCTTTATAAGATGAGATTTCCCAAATCGGGCGATTAATAAAGGTTGGAATTGAGTTCATTCCAAATAGCCAGCACCGCATATCGGTAGGCATTTCATCGGCCATACTTGCCAAAGAATTTTTTACGGAACAACCGATTACAATGAGGTGGCTATGCTCGGCATAGTTGAATAAATTTTGTGGGTTTTCGTCCAATCCTAAATCAATAACTACCTCAATTTCATCCCAATCTACATCATCAAAAACGTCGGTAAAATCATCGTTGTCGGCATCTTCGTTTAGGTGGCTCAACATTTCCCAAACACTATTTTTGTGGCCACGATTCAACTCGCTGTCGAGTTGGTCTAAAAACTCGAGGTCAGCATTTTTTAAATTGAGTTGGGAAAACTCAACCAGGCGATCTTGCTCGCCTACCACTAACACTTTTTTCATTCCGGGTTTGTTCTCCACAACGATTTATTCGTATCCGAGTAATTTTAATACCTGTTTGCTGTTTTGCTCTTCATGTAAAACCTGGTAACGAAAAGTTCCATCCAAATTTCTTGAAATGAGCAAATGTTTGGGCGTGGGAATTAAACAATGGTGAATGCCGCCCATACCACTTAAATTTTCTTGGTAAGCCCCAGTGTGAAAAAATCCAAGGTATTGAACTTTTCTCGTCTTGGGCATAAATACGGCATTCACATGCGCTTCCTGATTATAAAAATCCTGACTGTCACAGGTAATTCCGCCAATGTTTACCCTCTCATATTCAGCATCCCAATTATTAATCGGCAACAAAATAAAGCGCTTGTTGATACCCCAGATATCTGGGAGCATGGTGATGAGCGATCCATCTACCATTAACCATTTCTCGCGATCATTTTGTTGTTTTCTTCCCAAAACCTTTAGAAGTAAACCGCTGGATTCTGCAACCGTAAAACTGCCAAATTCAGTTATTAAATCAGGTTCTTGAACCTTATGTGAGGTACAAATACTTTTAATTGTACCCACAATTTCATTGATAATGTATTCGTAATCGTATTCAAATGTCAATGAATTTTTAAAGGGTAATCCCCCGCCAATATCTAAAGTGGTTAATCCGGGATTTACCTTTTTGAATTTACAATACAGGGTCACGCATTTTTCAAGCTCGTTCCAATAGTAGGGCGTGTCTTGAATGCCTGAGTCAATAAAAAAGTGAAGCATGGGAACCGAGAAGCGTTTATCGTCTTTGATTTTCGTTGTATAAAAATCAATGATTTCATCGTTTCGAATGCCTAAACGACTTGTATAAAATTCAAAATCCGGTTTTTCCTCAGTTGCGACACGCATACCCAAGCGAATGGGAACCTCGAGATTGTTTGCGTAAAAATTGAGTTCCTCTTTATTATCTAAAATGGGAATGATGTTTGAATAACCATCATGCACCATGTCGACAATATATTGTTTGTATTCGTCTTTTTTAAATCCGTTACAAATGACCGTAATATCTTTATTTAAGGTTCCGTTTTTTTCCAAATTATCGATAATGGGCATGTCAAAAGCAGATGAGGTTTCCAGGTGAATATCATTGCTCAATGCCTCAACCAATACGTGTTTGAAATGCGAACTCTTGGTACAATAACAATAGGTATAGGAGCCTTTGTAATCGCGATTCACAATCGCACTTTGAAAATGCAATTTGGCCTGCTGAATCTTTTTTGAAATGAGGGGAAGGTAGGTGAACCGTAGGGGAGTATCATAGGTTTCTAAAATCTCCATTAAGTTCAAACCATGAAAGTA
>JAYSVQ010000153.1:0-2222 GCA_043718485.1 Bacteroidota bacterium | reverse complement strand
TAATTCCTCAAATTCCTATTCAAAATGGTTTCAGGTTCAAACCCAACCTGCGGTGGTTTCATTGGCCGAATCCTATTCTCCATCCTTTGAAATATGGCCCAATCCGACAAACAGCACGGTAAATTATTCAAAGGTGAAGGGAATTACTTCATTGCTTGTTTATGATGTGGCAGGAAAAAGGGTGTTTGAGCCCCAAAATTATTTAGGCGAGTTGGATTTGAGTTCGCTGCCAAAGGGATTGTACATTTCCTGTTTTCAATTTGAGGATGGCTCAAGTTTGAAAAGGAAGATGCTAAAAGAATAGAATCGGGCTATTTTTTGATGAGCAAAATGCTCTTGGCAATCTCATTTGAGATAACCATCATTTTACCTTCCAGATTTAATTCAAATGAATGGGCAAAGGGAAGTTTCTCATTCACCCTGATTTTTGCGCCAATAACCAACTTGATTTTCTCGAGATATTGCAAGAAATCAGGGGCATGGTTCAATACTCCCGCAACGACAAAATCTTCGTTTTCATTTACCTCGTGCAGGTAATAGGTTTTTCTTTCCTCGAATTGACCATCATCGGATGGGATGGGGTCTCCATGCGGGTCAAACTTTGGAAAGCCGAGAAAATGGTCAAGTTTTTCAATTAAGCGGGGATTGTCAACATGTTCTAATTGCTCTGCTGCTTCGTGAACTTCATCCCAACTAAACCCCAGGGTCGTTACTAAAAAAACCTCCCAAAGTCTGTGTTTGCGAATGATGCGCAGGGCAACTTTCTCACCGGATTCAGTCAAGTTTACCCCTCTATAGGGTTGGTATTCCAGCAGCTTTTTGTCGCCCAATTTCTTCACCATATCGGTTACAGACGCAGCCGTGGTTTGCAGGTTTTTAGCCAATGCATTTGTTGCGACCGATTTACCCTCGGTTGACAAATGGTAGATTGCCTTGAGATAATTCTCTTCGGTGCTGGTGTGAATTTTCACTCTGCCAAAATTAGGAGAGATTCTTATTACTTACGGCTAACAAAATCATTATCCTTCAGGAAAAATCGAAGCGCCCAACTCGCGTGTTCGCCTGCGTAATCCACGCCAATGCGGTTCTTAGCAACAATTTCGCTCTTTTTTACCCGAAAACCCCAATCTTCAATGCGAATGGGCCCCTCATTTATTTTCATTTGATTGTGCGCGGTGGTGATGCCCAAGGCTTGGCTCATACTGCCCGGTCCGGCACTTAAACTTGGTTTTACCTTGGCCATTTTTCGCCTTTCCATCATTATTTCAATGCCTAAAACAGGTTCCACAGCTCGAATGAGAATCGCATGAGGTTCATTTTGTTGATGCGTAACCACATTAAAAAGGTGGTGAATGCCATAACAAAGATAAATGTAGGTATGTCCGCCCGGCAGAAACATGGTTTCGGTGCGAGCCGTGCGCCTGTAATCGAAGGCATGACAAGCACGGTCAGATGCACCCAGATAAGCCTCGACTTCGGTAATTTTTCCGGCAGTAAGCTGACCATTAAATTCCGTTGACAGCACTTTTCCCAACAGCGACTGCGCGAGGAAGGCCGTGTCCGCTCCCTGAAAGAAGGCCTGTGGAATTGGCTTTTTAAGGATTTCTTTTTTCAATTGAAGTGGGTCAGAACGATGGGTAAAGGGAGAAGGAACGGCTATTCACAGAAAAGAAATTTTGGCGAATTTTAAATAGAATACTAAAATCATTTCTTTGGAAATAACTTATTATAAGCTGTTTGTGAATCTAATTATTTGCTTCGTTTATTAGGTAAGTGTAGTATTTCATTGAATTATGGAATCGGCTATCCACAACCTATTTTATTTATCTAAAGCCTTTTTCTCTTTTGCGCTCAATGAATTTCGCACAAGTTGAAAGGAGTCCTTTATCATTTCGCGCAGGCGTGCCTGGGGAATGCGCCCATCCACAAAGACGGTGTTCCAGTGTTTTTTATTCATGTGGAAGCCGGGTTGCACCTCCTCAAACTCCTCCCTTAATTCAATTGCCTTTTGGGGTTCGCATTTAACATTGAAGCGATTGGGTTCATTTAGGCTGATGAGCAAATAGATTTTGCCACCGATTCGAAAAACCAAAACCTCAGGCCCAAAGGGTAGGTCTTCGGTTGTGCCCGGCAGCGAAAGGCAAAAAGTGCGGAGGGTTTCTAGATTCATTGGGTTAATGTGCTGGAGTGCTAATGGGTTAATGGTTTTGATTGTCATCATA
>JAYSVQ010000152.1:0-2223 GCA_043718485.1 Bacteroidota bacterium | reverse complement strand
GATTATACTTTTTTTAATCTTGCTGAAGAATTGCTTGACAAACGCACAAAAGAAATTAAATCCTATTACGTTGAAATTCTGAATACTCCTTTTGAATTCAATCAAACTGAATCGATTGAACTAGATCCTGAAAAGACAGACTGGCCAAAAGACGAAAATGAAATGAAAGCATTTTGGAGAAAAAGTCTGAAATACCAAGTGTTAACACGCGTAGTTGAATCATTGGAGAGTCAGGAAAAAGCAATAGAAATTAAAGATACTTCAGTCGTGATTAAAGATTTACCGACCCTTGAGAAAGAAGCGCGCGAAAGAGTTTTAAAAACCCATGACGATTGGTTTCATCGAATGGAAAAAATTGAAAGGACTGACCGCCTAGCAAATTTTGTAAACTCGGTTGTGAATTGCTTTGACCCACACACAGAATATTACCCACCCCAAGACAAACAAGATTTCGATATTTCTATGTCAGGAAAACTTGAGGGAATCGGGGCCACGCTGCAAGAACGTGACGGGTATGTAAAAGTAACCGCAATTGTTCCCGGCAGTCCTTCTGCACGCCAAGGGCAACTTGAGGTTAACGATTTAATTTTAAAAGTGGCCCAAGGTGCAGAAGAACCCGTTGACATTGTGGATATGAGATTGGACCATGCTGTTAAACTCATTCGCGGAAAAAAAGGAACCGAAGTAAGGTTGACCGTTAAAAAAAGTGATGGTAGCAGATTGATAATTCCCATAATACGAGATGTGGTTTTACTCGAAGAATCTTTTGCTAAATCTGCCATTCTTGAATCTCAGAATAAAAACGAAAAAATTGGTTATATTTTTCTTCCGAAATTCTATGCAAGTTTTGGAGAAAACAACGGCCCAAGCCGCAATTGTTCAGAAGACATGGAGGCTGAAATTAATAAATTAAAAAAAGAAAATATTTCCGGTCTCATTGTAGATTTGAGAAGTAATGGAGGTGGCTCCTTGACAGATGTCGTAAAAATTGCGGGATTGTTTATTGAAAAAGGCCCTATTGTACAGGTTAAATCCAGAAATTATCCACCTCAGGTAATGGACGATCAAGATAGCCGCGTTCAATATGCCGGGCCTTTGGTGATAATGGTTAACGGGCTGAGTGCTTCTGCATCAGAAATTCTTGCGGCTGCCATTCAAGATTATCAAAGAGGAATTATTCTTGGGGGAGAAAATACATATGGAAAAGGAACTGTGCAGCGCTTTATGGAACTAGATAACATGGTTCAAGGTGCCGGAACAGAAGTGAAACCCCTAGGTGCATTGAAAATTACCATGCAAAAGTTTTACCGCATTAATGGAGGAACCACCCAACTCGAAGGCGTTCATTCTGATATTGTACTTCCCGATGCCTATTCCTATTTAGAAATTGGAGAAAGGGAACAAGAATATCCCTTAAAGTGGGATGAAATCACGCCTGCACGTTTTTCTCCCTGGCATTTAGAAAAAACAGAAATTGAAAAAATTGTCAAGAAAAGTCAGGAGAGAACTTCAAAAAGTCCAATCTTTGACATGATGAAAAACAATATTGATAGGCTAAAACATAACCAAGATCAAACCCTTTACTCTCTTAATCTAAATCAATTTCGAAAAGACCAAGATCAACTCAATGCTGAAGCCAAAAAATTTGAAAATTTGATGAAGGAAGAAATTGCGGGAATAAAAGCAGATGTTTTTTCTTCAGAAAAGACTTCCCATGCAGATGACACTGTTTGGAATGCAAAAACTGAAGACTGGCTAAAAAGCATCCGCAAAGACGCATACATTTATGAGAGCATGGCCGTGCTCCAGGATATTCCAAAATAATTTTTAATTTCTAATTTAGGATTGGCTACCTTCACAAAGAATGGTAGCCAATTTTTTTATGAGAGGAATTTATTTTGGGCTTTTGATGTTTACCCTTTTCACCTGTAAAAGTATAAAGGAAAACCAACAGGATAATTGGGAAGAAAATCAACCCACAACCACAAAACCCCTTCCTCTGGCAGATGCTTGCTTACTCATTAATACAGATGCAGCAATTTTTAAAGATGTCTTCACTGATCCATTTCAAATCGATAGCGCTTGGATAGAAAATAATTGTATTCGCTATAATGTAACCTACAGCGGAGGTTGTGGTGGTGCAATTTTTTCATTGCATACTGACATGGGACTCCATCCTGGAAATCCACCCGAAATTTCTTTGTTCCTCAAACTTCATGATCA
>JAYSVQ010000151.1:0-2225 GCA_043718485.1 Bacteroidota bacterium | reverse complement strand
TCGCCATTTCCGTAAAGAATATCCATATCCCCATCTTTATCCCAATCGATGAGTTGCATAGAAGTAGAACCATAACAAGGGTCAAAACGCAATACCCTTTTCTTTTCAAATTGCAATTTTCCTTTATTTAAAAAAACATCAATTCCCTCATCGGCATTGGCCATTAATGCGACAATATCTGGAAGTCCATCTGCATTCATATCTTGCACAATGGCGCGCGTAGCACCATCATCTGCAAATAAAATTTCTTTAGTATAGCCATTAGGGCCATTATTATACAAGCTCATGTTGCCAATTAAATTCCCAAATTCGCATAAGACAATATCGTCATCACCGTCTAAATCCAAATCAGCAATATTTAAATTAACGGGGCGTTTCAACTTTTTCCATTGCAGGTACACATTCCCCTTTTTAAATTCGTTAAAAGAGGTAGCGATATTTACTTCCCCTATTGGGTTATCTAAGGCTTTGATGTTTCCAATATTAACAACGGCAAATCGACCTTTATCAATTAGAAATTGAACCGGAGCTTCTGTGTAAATGTGTGAATCCAGCAATTTGCCATCTGTTTGAACAGAAACTATTTCTTGCTTGTAAAAACCGGCAAATATTTTCTTCTCACCTTCCATTATCTTTAATGCTGCAACATTGGCTGCATACTTATTTTTTGAAAGCAAAGGCCGTACCTCAAAAAGATTCAGGTTATCTGGAACACTACCTGCCGCTGCAGCACCCAAAATTTGGGAAGGGGCCAAATTCAAAATATAATCTCTCAGCTTTTCCCAATCTTCTCGAGACAATATAGGTTTTGGCGGATAGGTTCCAGCTGCCAATACTGCCTGTCCTCCCTCACCGGGTTCTAACCATTTTGCCGGCAGAGAATCGAAATATTGAAGCCCATCATTAAAAATTCCTAAAAAGGCACTCATTCTAACCAGAACATGATTTTTCCATGTTTTTTTATCTAGAAGGGCAGGATTGGGCAATTGATGACAGCCTTGACAATGCAGCTCCATTAAGGCCTTTCCTTTAGAAACAATAGGCACTATTTCAGTTTTGGGGCTTGGGTCGGCACATGCGGCCAAAAGACATAAGAATAAAATAACATTCCTCATTGGTGCGAATTTCCCAAACATTTTCACTAAAGCCCATTTTGAAAGAAAAGATTTCTTTTTAGTTTCGGGAAAAGAAGAAATAGTGACCCGAAAAATAATTTCCAGCCTATTAGGCATGATGTTTTTGGTTTTTGCCGGGCTACAATTCAACGACCCAGACCCCTGGGTCTGGATTCCCATTTATGGCGTTTTTGCTATCCTTTGTTTTTGGGATGCTTTTGGAATTGTGCCCCGCATTCTTTCTTTAGGTTGCTTAATTTCAGCCTTGGTTTCAGCCTTTTTATGGTGGCCTGATACTTTTTCTGGAATCACCGGACCCATGACGCCTGATTCCGGAGTTGAGGAAGCTCGTGAATCTTTAGGTTTAGCTATTTGTGCTGCCGCCTGCCTTTGGATTCTTTTTTCTAAAAAAAATGTAATTGAACACGATTGATTTACAATCGTTCAAATATTACGCTTACCCCCTGCCCCACCCCTACACACATTGAGGCCAATCCATACTTAACTTTTGGCCTTCTCTTCATTTCATGAACCAAGGTGGTTGTGATTCTACTTCCAGAACAACCAAGCGGATGACCAATTGCGATTGCGCCTCCATTTACGTTTACTTTATCTGGGTCTAGGTCCAACTCCATAATACAGGGAATGCTTTGCGCCGCGAAGGCTTCATTTAATTCGATAAGGTCAATGTCGCTCGATTTAAGTCCGGCTCTTTTCAATGCTTTTTCGGTTGCAGGAACCGGGCCAATTCCCATAAATGCGGGGTCAACACCTGCAACCGCTGCACATACGACTCTTGCCAATGGCTTTAAATTAAATCGTTTAAGTGCATCTTCGTCGCACAATAAAACGGCTGCAGAACCATCATTAATTCCAGAGGCGTTACCGGCTGTTACTGTTCCGTCTTTCTTAAAAACAGGCTTCAATTTTGCCAATGCTTCCAAAGTTGTTTCCGGACGCGGATGTTCGTCAATGGAAAAAAGGATAGGGTCACCCTTTGGCTTAGAAATAGATACCCTTACCAACTCATCGGCCCATTTATCTACATCATTTGCTTGTTTCCACCGCATTTGGGAAAGCAAAGCAAAAGCATCTTGCTCTTGCCTTGAT
>JAYSVQ010000016.1:0-2854 GCA_043718485.1 Bacteroidota bacterium | reverse complement strand
TTCATTTTTTGTACGGCACCTGTGTACAGAAAAGTATGGTCAACCATTAAAACCAAATTCTTTTTTTTCGCAATTTGAATTAGTGTTTCTGCTTCTGCAGCCGTGGAAGTCATGGGTTTTTCAATTAAGACATGCTTTCCATTTTCTAGTGCTTTTTTTGCTAAATCAAAGTGAGTGAAAACAGGAGTTGCAATTACGATTGCATCGATTTCAGGATTATTAAGGACATCCTCAGTTGATTCGAAAATGGAAGTTGAGGGATAATTTTTTTTAATGGCGATTCTTCTTTCGGCCCTTAATTCTGCAATGCCTAAAATTTTGCAACTTTCTATAATAGAAAAGTTCCTTACTAGATTTGGTCCCCAATAGCCAAATCCTATAATACCAATATTTATCATCCTATAAATTAGATGCTCAAATTAGAGCAAAAAAGTGTTCCATTCCAAGGTGAAAGTGATTTTCCAATTCTTTTTGAAAATGAAAAGTGTCTTTACTTTCTAAAGATTAAGTAAACCGAGAATGCCATGAGGCAAAAGCCAAGCAATTGTGTCCATTTAAAGGATTCTTTCATAACAAAGAATGCAAACAATAGGGTGAGGACCATTCCAATTACTTCGCGAATCGTAAGCAATTCGGCGACGGAAAATTGTTGATGTCCGATGCGATTTGCAGGGACTTGTAAGCAATATTCAAAAAAGGCGATACCCCAGGATGCCAGTGTGACTTGCCAAATAGGGAACTCTTTAAATTTTAAATGCCCATACCATGCCACGGTCATAAAAACGCTACTGGCAATGAGTAACAAAATTGCTTTCATCGCTATTGATAATTGATTGTAATACGATGGGGTATGAAAACGCTTTTTAAGTTAACAATTCTTGACACATTTCCCTGTCTTGTCAATATAGAATTGTTTTTTGCCTTGGGATACCCACGCTGTTCCTTCCTTAAAACCTGCCCCTTCGTCGTATTGAAATGGAATGATTATTTTTCCATCCGGGCCTAAAAAGCCAAATTTATTTCCTTTATGCGCTAGGGCAAGCCCTTCAGAAAATGCAGAAAGATTATCGTATTCAAGCGGAATAATTAATTCTCCTTTTTCGTTCACCGCGCCATTTTTTCCTCCCTTTTCTACGACTGCATAACCCGTTTCATCAAAGGAAAAAACGACATCATATTCTAAGGGAACGACCAACTCACCGCTTGTTTTTACAAATCCCCATTTATTGTCTTTTGATGCTTTCACCATTCCTTTATTTAATTCCATGATTTGGTCATATTGAACGGGTATTCCCAGTTTCCCTTCTTTGTCAACGCATCCCCATTTGCCGTCTTTATAAACCTGAAAAAAACCTTCACCTAAGGGCTGAAAATCATCATACTCGAAAGGAACTTTTGCGGTATTGTCTTTTCCGATTTTTCCCCATTTATCGCCTTTCAATGCCCATGCGGTGCCACCTGAAAAGGGGGTGAGGTCTGTGTATTCAAAAGGAATAATGGTTTTTCCTGACTTATCGATAAAGCCGCCTTTTCCTTCTTTCCAAACTGGTGCTAAATCTTCCTCAAAATCAAAACCACGTTCAAACTGTGCCGGAATGACCCATTCTGCCTTCCCTTTTTCCTTGAAACCGATTTTACCGGCGGGGTCTTTTTCCATAACGAGGTCAAGATTGGCATTTGCGGAAGCATTTTCGGCTGTTGAATTGGTTCCGGAGCCTCCACAAGACCAAAGAAGCATGGAGGAAAGGAAAATTAAAAGAAAAGGGCGAAGGATTGTCATAATTGAAGATTTGGAACCAATTTAATGGCCAAAACTCAGAAATAAAAGGCTGGTTTTTCCCCAGTGATTAGGGTTTTTCGCCATCGATGGAGACAAAGGCCATCCATTTGCCATCTGGGCTTACTGCAAGCCTGTAAAAGTTTCCCGGCCCTGTCGCAGAAAAATCTTTTATTGCCTTCCATCCCAAATTTGGTTGGGCTGGGTCGTATTGAAATAATTTTCCTTTTTGAAAAGCCCAAATGGTATTCCATGGGCTCCACGCATAATCTTCAATTGCATTTGGCAGGCTTACAATTGGAGACACAATATGATTTTGTGAATCATATCGCATAATTTTCCATTCTTTCTCACTTTTGGAAACATAGGATATGGCTTTTTCGGAAGGAATTTTTGAAATGCAACGGCCAATGTTCTTGTCAAGCATTTGAGAATATTTCGAATTTTTTGAGCCAATCCATAATTCATGTTCGGGTTCATTTAGGATAAAAAAGGCGCAGGTATCGTTATTGAGCCAAGCATGGTATCCAATTTTTGTAATGTTCTTAAAAAGCAATTTAGGTTTCTTTTTGTTGGATGAAAATGATCGAAGTCTTTGAATTGAATCTTTCTCAACTCTCACTGCCGAAAAAGTACCCAAATTATCGAGTGGGGTAGGTGAGTATTCACTCTCCTTCGTATTCGTAATTCTTTCGGATTTTACGTTCTCCAAGTTTAATCGATGCACGTCGGTTTGGTTATCTGAATTCGAAACGTAATAAATAAATTTTGAATCCGGCGTAAAGCAGGGTTGATTATCATAGCCGATATGATTGGTGATGTTAATTGCTTCACTAAAATCTTTCAAATTTCCGGCCATCCCAATTCGACAAATCCAGATTTCTGTTTCGGCAATATTTTGTGCTCCTACAGAGGTGAAAAGAACAGAAATGAAGAGAATGAAGGTAATAAAGTGCTTTTTCATTGGATTCAAAGATAGCCTTTCAGGTGAATTATTGCCTACTATTTGTATTTTGTTTCATGATTAACCATTAATAATCTTGCTAAATTTGGCATTCTGATGCGTACCGTCTCAGC
>JAYSVQ010000150.1:0-6417 GCA_043718485.1 Bacteroidota bacterium | reverse complement strand
TCTTATGCAATTACTTGGTACAGAAAAGCCCTTATAGAGGCTGAAAAGTTCAAGGTCCAACCTTATAAAAAACAAAAACTCGAAAAATTATACGATATAATTCATACCTACACCTTAGCAGACGATGGCATTAATCTTTTCATCAAAGAGTTAGCCGATGCCGGCGTAATTTTCTTCGTTTTACCCCACTTGCAAAAAACATATTTGGATGGCGCTGCCTTTTTTGCTGTTAAAAACCCGGTAATTGTGTACACAGGACGCTACAAACGTATTGATAATTTTTGGTTCACCCTAGCACATGAAATTGCCCATATTTTGAAACACCTCAACGACAAATTACTTTTTGTTCTTGATAACCTTAATGATGGTGAAATCAACAAAATGGAAAAAGAAGCCAATGAGCTTGCCGCAGAAAAACTAAAGCATAAAGAAATATTAAAATATCTTAATCCCTATTTGGGTTATCTTTCGGCATCAAAAGTTGAGGAATGTGCTGTTGAATATGGCATTCACCCGGCCATAATTGTTGGAAAGCTGGCCCACGAAAAGGAAATTTCTTATGCAAACCAGTCTATGTACAAAGAGAATGTGCTGGAAATCATTCATAAACAATATCAAGTAATTAACTAATGGTTGCAAGCAATATCTGGGTTGAAATGTCAGAAATTATTGCAGCTTTGTGCACTATAATATTCAAATATGACAATTGACGAATTCACTTCTTTGAACAAAGGCATCTAAATAATGGCGTCGTTGAGCAAGAAATAACCTGCGACACAAGGCAATGCACGATGGATTCCGACCCACTCACGCAAATAAACTTAGAACATCAAAAAAAGGCCTAAGGAAATATCGCCTTTATTTTCTCTTTCAATTCAGCGGGACTCGGGTCTTTCATTACAATTTTTCCATCGGGGGAAATCAAAAATTTTCCGGGGGTACGGCGAATACCAAATGTTTTTACAATTGGGGAATCCCAACCCTTGTAATCGTTCATGTTTGTCCAGCCACCGAGGCCCATAATGCGCATTCCGGTTTCCCAATCCTCTTTCAGGGGATCAACAGAAACCCCTACGGTAATTAAATTTTTATAGGGCTCTAAAAAGTAGGCGAGTTCCGGCAATTCCTCATTACAATGCTGGCAGGTGGTTGCCCAAAAAATAAGCAGGATATGCTTTCCATTTAGGCTTTTGGGGGAGAGTTTTTCTCCGGTGGTTAAGGGAATCGTAAAATCAGGCGAGGGATTGCCAGGTTGCAGCGCACGGATTATGGCAGCGCGATCTTTCATATTACTCTCCATGACATTCGATTCGCATCCTTCAATTCCCTCTTCTGAAAGCCAAACAAAAACCTCATCCGGGCCATGGTCGCGAAAATGGCGTAGCAGTATTTTTGCCAATGCATTTTTAGCTTCTGCATTTCCACTTGCTTTTTTCATAAGGTCTTCAGCAACCTTTTTCACTTGATTGGGTTCCCGTGGGGCATAATTTTCAGAATACAAAACCAATTTTTGGTGAAGAAAAGGGGCCCTGTATAAAGCGGGGTCTTCCAATGAAAAAGGGTCAAACCAATGCGTTTCAAAAAAAGCAAACTCATCCTCATATTGGTCTTTCCATTCAGGGTGCTCAGACAACAAGGGCATCAAAAAAGCTTTGGCGTAATGTTTTCCAAAAAAACTATTTTGGTGCTCATCGCTCCACTTTCTAATAAAACTGTTTCTCTGCTTCAACTCATCCACAACCGATGCCATGATGCTTTCTTTTTCTGCATCTGTACTTTTTTCATTTTCCTCGAGGCTGAGGTATTTTTCATTTAAGTGCTGAACTTTGCCTTCATGGCCGTCAATTTTTTGCAAAAAATCTTGCAGCAAATCGTTTTCGGGAGAGTGCGGTATTGCGTTATCATCTGAAACCTCAACCGTTACTTCGTCTCCATTCCAAATCAAAGGGCCTGAATTATGGCTTCCCAGAAAAAAGGAATACACACCATGCGGCTGGGCTGAAATATTTTTGAATCTAAAAACACCGCCTGTCTCGACGAGTGCAGAATCGGCAACGGCTGGATCAACTGTCCAATCTGCAATGAGGAAAACTTTATTGTTTTCGCCACCTTTCCAATTTCCCCAAACCATGACTTTGCCTTGCGACTCGCCAACATTTCCAGAACAGGCTACCAACAAAAATGTCAGGCCTAAAAATCCGACCACTTTATTCATGGGCTGAAAATACGGATTAGGTGGAAATTTTAATACGGAAATCCCGTACTTGGGTGGGTAGGTTAAAAAAAACTAGATTCCGGCTAAAAACTCTTTGGCTTCAAAAAGAAATCCTGGCAAAATATCCTTGCCTGATAAGGTTTCTTGAAAAGAATAACTAGCAGGCAGGGCAGCACCTGGCGAATAGACAAAAATCTCTTTGTGGGTAGGTAAAATTAACCAAATTAATTGGGCTCCTGCCGTATTCCATTGTCCAGCTAAATCCAAGCCTTTGCCTTTTTCCTCGCATACTAGGCCGACAAAACGAGGAACAATCTTCAAATTTTTACTGAATTCATCGCGCCCTACTTTGGCCCAATCTTCTTTTGGAACCCAAGATAATGAAGCTTCTAATAATTGCCCGTTGTCAAGCTCAAATTGAGCCGCTGAATCAAACACCTCGCCCATTCCCATCCATTCATTCCATCGAAACAAGCGGGCGAGCAAAATGCTCCTTAATCTCGAAAAATTAAGGTCACCGGATTCTTGAAGTTTGGTATTTGATTCATTGCCCGTAGAATCGAGCGAAAAATCATATTGGGGTTGAATTTCTTTCACTTTTAACTAAGCAGAGTAAGCAAAGGCTGGTTAACGGCGAAAAAACGAGTTTATTTTTTTCGACCTCCGAATTTAGCTTTCTTGCCTATGGTGAGCCCTTAAAGTTACCCACCAAAAAGCGATCTAGACGTGAATAACTAAATTAATTCAGCATAAATCTTTTTCACCCTAAATCACTAATCCTTAATTTTCAGGTTCTTAGAAAAAATTAGAATGGATTCTCCCCTTCATTTATTCCACATATCTGTTAAAAACTGGTTTGAAAAAACGTTGGGCGAGGCCACACCCATCCAACATCTTTCTTGGCCAGAAATAAAAAAGGGCAGGCACACCCTCATTGCCGCCCCCACAGGTTCCGGAAAAACACTGGCCGCTTTTCTGGCTGCAATCGATGATTTGGTTCGTGAAGATGAAGCCGGAATTTTACCCCCCGAAACCCGTGTTGTATATGTTTCTCCTTTGCGCGCACTCAGCAATGACATTGAAAAAAATCTTCAGATTCCGCTTAAAGGAATAAATGAAGAATTATCACATTCAAGACTCGCGCCCCTCAATATTAAAGTGGCTGTAAGAACAGGTGATACCACCCAAAGTGAGCGAACTACCATGCTCAAAAATCCTCCACATGTTTTGGTGACCACGCCCGAATCGCTTTTTATTTTACTTTCTACCCGAAAGGGAAGGCAAATGTTAGCCACTACCCGAACTTTTATTCTCGATGAAATTCATGCATTAATCGGGGACAAGCGCGGTTCACATCTTGCATTAAGTATTGAACGTCTGGAAAAGCTTTGCGGAAGACCGCTTCAACGAATTGGAATTTCAGCTACGCAAAATCCAATTTCAAAAGTTGCCCAATTTCTTACCGGAATAAAACCTGAAACCGGCGAATTGCCGGACTGTGCAATTTGCGAAGCGCCCTTAAAACGCAAACTCGATTTGGGAATCATTATTCCCGATTCACCCATGACAGCGGTGATGAGCAACGAGGTTTGGGAAGAAATTTTTTCCAAACTCGAGAAGCTAATTCGCGAGCATCAAACCACGCTGATTTTTGTCAACACAAGACGGTTGTCTGAGCGATTGGCCCACACCCTTTCGGCGATGTTGGGAGAGGAACACGTTTCTGCGCATCACGGAAGTTTGTCAAAAGAACATAGGCATCATGCTGAGCAAAAACTAAAAGCCGGAAAACTAAAAGTATTGGTCGCTACTGCTTCCTTAGAATTGGGTATCGACATTGGCTCGGTTGATTTGGTTTGCCAAATCGGAAGCACACGTTCCATTTCTGCATTTATTCAACGCGTGGGCCGTTCCCGTCATCAGGTTGGCGGGGTTCCCAAAGGCAGAATTTTTCCACTTACCCGAGATGAACTTATTGAATGTGCCGCCATACTTGAGTCCGTAAAGCGGGGTGAGCTCGACCATATTCTAATGCCGGAGAAACCGGTCGATATTCTGGCTCAACAAATCGTAGCCGAAGTGGTAAGCGAAGATTATCATGAAGACGACTTATTCCAATTGTTTCGGGCTGCATATCCTTATCGAGATTTAAAGAAGGAAGAATTTTCCCATCTGTTGGTTATGCTCTCTGAGGGATTTACGTTGAGAAGGGGAAGACGGGGCGCATATATTCATTATGACCAAGTCAACGGAATGTTACGCGCTCGAAAAGGGGCAAGACTCGCCGTTGTAACTAACGGAGGGGCGATTCCCGATACATTCGATTACGATGTTATTCTTGAGCCTTCAGGGGTAATGGTGGGAACGCTAAACGAGGATTTTAGCATTGATAGTTCGCCGGGAGATATATTTCAATTAGGAAACACATCGTGGCGGGTGCTAGCAATTGAGAATGGGAAAGTAAGAGTAAATGATGCCCATGGCCTACCTCCAACCATTCCATTTTGGTTTGGAGAAGCGCCAGGCCGCAGCGATAAATTGTCTTTTTCTGTATCTCGCCTCAAACGAAATGTAATTGACTTATTGGGCGACCTAGAAAATAAAATCGAAAGATTAAGAACCACTCAGGATACGATTTCGGAAAACACTTTGCCCGGGCCTGATCAGAAAATAATGCCTTTCCAAGCCGAACATTTTATAAGAGAATGGGGAATAGATGCGCTGGAATGGTTAGAAAAGGAAATAGAGCTCTCCCCAAGTGCATCCGAACAAATTGTTTCTTATCTCGCATCGGGCACACTTGCTTTAGGTATTTTGCCCGATCAAAAAAATTTGGTGCTCGAGCGATTTTTTGATGATGCGGGCGACATGCATCTTGTGGTTCATTCCCCACATGGCAGTCGAATCAATCGCGCATGGGGATTGTCTTTACGAAAAAAATTCTGCCGCAATTTCAATTTTGAATTGCAAGCTGCCGCAAATGAAAATGCAATTATTCTTTCGCTCGGCTCAACCCATTCCTTTACCCTCAGCGATGTGTATCGGTATGTAAGTGCAAGTATTGCACGCGATACGCTCATTCAAGCTTTGCTCGACCAACCTATGTTTGAGGTTAGGTTTCGGTGGAATGCAAACCGGGCGCTCGCGGTACTGAAAAGAAGGCCAAATCAAAAAGTGCCGCCCCAAATTCAACGCATGCAATCTGAAGATTTAATTGCACTCGTTTTTCCGGATCAATTAGCCTGCCTTGAAAATATTGTGGGTGAAAGAGAAGTGCCTGACCATCCTTTAGTAAATCAAACCATTCATGATTGTCTTACCGAAGTTATGGATATTGAAGGGCTTGAATTTTTACTTACTAAAATGGAGGCGGGTTCAATCGGACTTCATGCACGGGAACTTACAGAACCTTCGCCTTTCGCTCAAGAAATTTTGAATGCGAGGCCTTATGCTTTTTTAGATGATGCGCCCCTCGAAGAAAGGAGAACCCGCGCCGTTTCAGGCAGAAGATGGATTGACCCAGCCGAAGCCTCGCAATTAGGAAGACTTGATTCAGATGCCATACATCGGGTGCGCGAGGAAACCTGGCCACAAGTTGAGCATGCCGATGATTTACACGATGCACTCATGCTGATGAGCCCCTTGACAGAATCAGAAGGCATTTTCGGGGATGGAAACCAAAGTTGGGAAAGTTATTTCCACGCACTTTGTCTGGAAAAAAGAGCCGTAGCCTTCACTGTAAAAGGTATTCAAATGTGGGCGGCTGCAGAAAAAATTCCCATGCTTTTTCATATTTGGCCGGAAGAATTAAATCATATTCAAATCGCTGAAATTGAATCCGGGGTTTTAGCTGATTCAAATGAAAATAGATTTCGCCTACCGAAAAGAATTTTAGAGGAGCCCTGGGAGGAAGCCCGTGCTTGGAAGGAAATGCTGCGGGGCAGAATGGAAGTATGTGGCCCTATTTCCCTGGAAAAACTTGCTGCTTTGATTCCACTCGATTCAAGCACGCTACAATTTATTTTAGGTTCCCTTGAAAACGAAGGCTTCATTTTCAAAGGAAATTATACCCCCGGTTTTGAAGGAGCAGAATGGGTTGAGCGTCGCTTGTTGGCACGTATTCACCGATATACCTTAAGTCGCCTACGTCGAGAAATTGAACCAACCACTTTGCAAGATTTTATGCGCTTTTTGTTTCGTTG
>JAYSVQ010000149.1:0-6425 GCA_043718485.1 Bacteroidota bacterium | reverse complement strand
CCGTAACCACATATTTGTCCTCCCCTAATTCGTATAAATTGGTTATCGTTCCGGCTTCTTTATCGAAATATTTTTCGCCCTCGCCTCCGCGCATCATGCGCATTCCCATTTTCATCATTCCTCCTCCACTTTGGGCAGCGCCCTGATCAACCGCATCCGGAACAACCGATAATCGATAATAACTTTTGTTTTTATCGAACAACAATTCATATTCTAACTCAATTTTTGAGGGCGAATTTGCCATCATTGCTTTTGCCTCTGCCGGTAAATCGTTTTGGTTTATTTCAATGATTCTATTGAAAACAACCATTCCGGAAAGGGTTTGACAACCGCCTACATGCCAGGAAAGGGAAAGGCTTGAAAAGGAAATGAGAATTAGATAAAACGTCTTTTTCATGGTCAAAAATAAGAAACAATTATTTGGGTTTTGCCTGTAACTTTGGTTTCTCTTATTCGTTTAACAATTTTTTTAGTTGCACGGCTCACGGTTTCCAATGAAAAAAGCCCCAATTCGCAGTTTCATTTTATTTTTTATTGTCTTTTTTTCTCTCTCCATTTCCGAGAAAATATTGGCTCAGGGCCTGGTACAAGGAAAAGTTGCAGATAATGCAGGGGCGGGAATTGGGGCTGCAACCTTGAGTTTGGTGAACTTAAAGGACAGCACCCTTTGGGGTTTTTATATAACCGATGACGACGGTTTTTTTAAATTCAAGAACGTACCTCTTGGAAATTTCAGGCTTCATATTAGTCGAATGGGCTACATTCCTTTTGCTCAAAATTTTGAAACCCAAGGTAGTTCATTAGAGGTTGGGACTTTGGTGATGGAGATGGGCGATGTTCAGCTTAGTGAGGTTTCAATTGTAGATGAGGCCCCGCCTGTAACCTTAAAAGGCGATACGCTTGAATTTAATGCAGGTTCATTTCATACTCAACCCAATGCCGTTGTTGAGGATTTATTGAAGAAACTTCCGGGCGTTGAAATTGAGTCAGATGGAACCATGAAAATCAATGGTCAACAAATAAACAAAGTGTTGGTTGACGGAAAAGAATTTTTTAGTTCTGACCCAAAAGTTGCGACTCGAAATCTTCCGGCAGAAGCCATCAAAAAAGTTCAGGTTTTTGACCGCAAAACAGATTCAGAACAAATGACGGGAATGGATGATGGAAGTCAGGATATGACAATCAACCTGAAGTTAAAGGATGAATACAAAAAGGGCAGCTTTGGCAATGTTTCAGCCGGAATCGGCACAAATTCTCGTTGGATGGGAAAAACGAGTTTAAATTTTTTCACCGAAAAAAATCAATACTCGATTATTGCGAATGCAAATAATATAAATGAAGCGGGTTTTTCATTTACTGAATTGTTAAAATTTACCGGAGGCCTGGGGAATATGATGAGTGGCAGAAATACTATGGGTGGAGGTATGGAACAAGAAGGCGCATTTCCTGTAAGTTGGTTAACCCAATCACAAAGTGAGGGCGTAAATACTCAAGGTACGGCCGGTATCAGATGGAGTCGGGATTGGGGAGAGAAATTTAGATTAACCGGAAATTATGTTTTCTTTCTTTTGGCACCGAATCGAAATTCCATTCAAGACAGAATCTATTTTTTGCCGGATAGTAGTTATTCATCAATTCAAAACAAGAATGACGACGGACTCAACCTAAATCACAGAATAGAATTTGAATTTAATTTTACGCCAAATTCAAAAACGAAATTTCGGTTTTTGCCTGTAGTTAGTTATTACAATTTAAATGCAAACTCAGTTTCGAATTTAAAAAATGGGAATTTGGAAGGCACCGCAGGAAACACGGTTCTCAGTGATCAAATTAACAAGAGCAACACTTTTATATATTCCGGCACTGCGAGTTTTGTTAAAGGATTCAAAAGAAAGGGAAGAACGATTGCTGCTGAATGGACTGGAAATTACCGACCTGCTCAGGGGGACTTAAAGCTAGGAAATCAACTTGTATTTACCACGCCCGATACAACTTTTGCAACTCCCCTTACCCAACAACGCTGGACAACCGCAGAGTTTTCAAACCAGCAAAATGTAAAACTCTCCTTTACTGAGCCCATGTTTTTCAGGTGGTTGGCAGAATTAAGTTTGACCGGAAATCTGAACGAATCGGGAAATGAAAGAGAGGTCTTTTCGCTTGATACCATAAGTGGACTTTATTCAACCGCTATTCAGGAGCTAAGTAATAATTATTCTTCTCAATTTACTTCCGGAATCGTGGGTGCAAAAGCAAGAAGGCAAGGAAAGAAAATGAACTTTACTGCAGGTCTTTCCTGGCAGCAATCTCAATTAGAAGGGCAAATTCCCCAAACCGGATTTGCGGTAAATGAGGCCTACGGCAGGTTGTTGCCAAATGCCTTTTTGGAATACAATATTTCCCAATTCAGGCAATTTCAATTCAATTACACCAGCAGAATGCGGGCACCAACCGTTACGCAATTACAGCCACTTAACAACAACGCAAATCCACTTTTTCAGCAAAACGGAAACCCTGATCTTGCTCCGCAAACCGACCACAGTGGCAATGTTATGTTGCGGTTAATAAATCCGGGGAGGGGTACTTTTTTTGTAACCAACTTTAGTGGTGCCTATTCATTGGATGGCATTTCTCAGGAACAAGAAATAGATTCTTTTGGCATAACCAAAAGTCGACCCATTAATGTGGATGGAATATGGAATGGAAACGTGAACCTCACTTACTCCGTTCAAATCAAAAAACTGAAAAGTCGTTTTCGTTTTTCCCCCACCTACAATTTGAATCGCAGTATTACGTGGGTAAATGGTATTGAAAATCCGTCACTCAATAAAACTCTTCGGCCATCTATTCGGTGGACTTTCTCTCCGAATGACAGTATTGAAATTTTTGCAGGAGGGAGTTGGTCTTGGGTATCTTCTCGCTTTTCGGCAGGAAATAAGACCGATTTGTATCGAACCAATATTAATGCAGGGGTAGAGCTTGAACTATGGAAAGGCATTTCTTTTGAAGGAGAGGTAAATTATTCGCTTATTCAAAATCAAAATTCGGTTCAATCCTATCCATTAGTAAAAGCTTCTCTATCTAAATCATTTTTGAAAGGAAATCAATTAGACGTGAGAATAAGTGCTTTTGATATGCTAAAAAGAAACCTTGGGTTAAGCCAATCGACAACCATAAATTATTCTGAAATATTAACCTTCAACACCCTAAGCCGGTATTATATGTTAACCTTGTCTTGGAAATTAACGCCTCAAGCCAAAGGTGGTTCTACACGCGGTGCAATGATGAAGATTATTGAGCAAACTCAATAAGCGCTATTCAACTTCAATTTCCCTAAAATATCTTCTTTCGGCGGTTTCAGCAATCAGCAGATACTGGCCGGGTTGTAAATTTCGTTGTAACAATACTAGGTTTTGTCGGTCTGCATGAATCTGACCTGAGAATAATAAACCCTCATCCTTAAAATCTTTTCTTAACAAGCGCAGGGTTACCATTTGGTCTTTCACAGACCGAAACCGAATACTGAATGCTGAAAGGTCGAGTCCGGTACCTTTAAAAATATCGATATAGAAATCACCGGGAGATTCATCTGCAAGCACCATTATGGGGTCGGAATATATGTCGTATCCAAAAATATCTGTATTGCGAATTCGATAATGGTACTTTTCTCCCTTTTTGGTTGAGGGGTCATAGAATTCGTAATTCGTTTTTTGAACGGTTCTGCCTTTTGCATTTACTTCGCCTACACTTGAAAATTGAAGGCCATCTAAGCTTCGTTCAATAAAATGGCGCACACAATTTTCTTCGAAGAGACTTTGAAATTCTATTTTAATTATTCCCTCAAACCAGGAAGCTTGTGGACGATTAAACCCGGCTGCCGGAAAAAGATTGAGGCGGATTCCCGTTGGTATCCAGTTATTTTGGGCCTGAATAAATCCGATAGCAGGGTCTTCCTCAAGAAAGACGGCACGATTTTTCCAAAAACTTTCATTTTCGCCTGGAATTCTAAACAAAACGGTATCCCCTTTTGCGGTAATAGACAGGCCTGCATCAGGCAAAAAATCGACATTATTACTTGGGCTGAAATACATTCCATCGACTAAATTCAGTCGACGGTCAAAAAGTGAAACGTAATTCCCTCTAATTTCAGGGTCGGGAAATCGAATCAGAAAATCAGAGCAGCGTGATAAAATTAAATCGACGCGCTGGTTGGGTGCCGAGTACCGCGCCAAGGTATAAGCTGATTTTGGCCGAATAATGGTCCCAGTGGGTAGTTTTATTGAATAATTACGGGTGACGAGAATGAAGCCTGATAGGTCTCGTGCTTGAGCCGCCGGATTATAAATATCAATTCTGTGAATGTTGTTGCTCAAATAATCGCCGGGAATATACCGGCTAATCACAAGCCCTTGGCTTTTTGCAAAAAATGCAATCATCAATACTACTGCAAATGCAAAAAGAACTTTTTTCATTCTGCTTTTACAAGGTGGTATTTCTTCTTGCCAATTTGAATGAGCAAAAATGTGTTGTGCATTAAATCTGAGGTGGTAAATTTTTGTTCCAAATTATTTACTAGTTCCTTATTGATTTTTACTCCGCCTTCAAGTACAAGCCTTTTGGCTTCTCCTTTGCTTGCGGTTGCCTTGCTTTCGGCAAGTAAGTCTATTAGGTTTATTCCCCTTTCAAATTCAGAAAACGAGATTATTCCGGTGGGAACCCCTTCAAAAATTTCTGAAAATTGATTCAGCTTCAGACTTTTTAAATCTTCTTTTGCAGAATTTCCGAACAAAATTTTGCTGGCCGATTTTGCCAATTCGAGGCTTTCTGAACCGTGTAAACGTTCGGTCATTTCATCGGCAAGTAGATTTTGCAAAATTCTTTTTCCTGCACCTATTTTATGCGCCTCAATTTTATCCAATAGATCATCTTTTTCTCGCAGGCTAAAAATCTTTGCCAATTTAATTACGTCATCATCTGCCCCATTCAACCAAAACTGATAGAATTTGTAGGGAGAAGTCATTTCACCATCGAGCCAAATATTTCCCCCCTCTGATTTGCCAAATTTGGCTCCATCAGACTTGGTGATGAGTGGACAAGTCAAGGCAAAAGTTTCCTCGCCTCCCATGCGACGGGTAAGTTCAGTACCCGTGGTAATATTGCCCCATTGGTCTGAGCCGCCTAACTGAATGCTGCAATTGTGATTTTTATTGAGGTAAAAGAAATCATACCCCTGTAATAATTGGTATGAAAATTCAGTAAATGAAATGCCAGTGTCCATTCTGTTTTTAACCGAATCTTTTGCCAGCATGTAGTTAACGGTAATATGCTTTCCAACGTCCCGAAGAAATTCGAGGAAGCCAAATTTTCCTATCCAATCGTTATTGTTGTGTAATTCTGCCTGATTGGGCCCGGGTGAGAAATCAAGAAATCGCGCCAATTGCATTTTAATTTTTTCCTGATTAAAAAGGATTGTCTCTTCAGACAATAGTTTTCGCTCATCAGATTTTCCTGAGGGGTCACCCACTCTCGCTGTGGCTCCGCCAACCAATGCAATCGGCTTATGACCAGCCCGTTGAAAATGAACCAACATCATGATTGGAACCATGTTTCCTAAGCCGAGTGAGGCTGCGGTTGGGTCAAAACCTGCATATCCAACTTTTGCCCCCGTTTTGAGAAAAGTATCGGTGCCGGGCACAAAATCTTGAATCATGCCCCGCCATGTCATTTCCTCAAAAAAATCTTTATTCATCATGGTTATTATCCTGAAACAAGCTCAAAGTTATCCCATACTGCCTAATTCTTATAACGAAAGGCCTGTTAATGCAGGCTAAAATCCCTCATTCCCATATTAAGAACACCAAAGAACGGGGGCGTTAGAAAAAATGGGTTTTTGTCCTGAAATTTACCCGGAATTTTTTCTTTTATTGGGAAGATATTGCGTGGATGGGTAATTTTGCCCACTGAGTCCCATTTGAGATTACCACTCTAAAATTTATGAGGCATAATTTAATTGTTTCCTTTATTCTTTTCATGCTTTGCCTGATTGGGTTTAATGCCTTTGGCCAGGCAGGAAAAGCCTCATTCATGCAAGGCGAAGGACTGCGAAGGCAAAATAAGTGCGATGAAGCGGTCGTCAAATATAAAGAGGCCGTAAATCTAGAGCCCGAAAATTATCGTTACTATTTTGCGATGGGCAAATGTTATTATACGATTAAAGATCAGGAAAATGCGTTGGATGCTTTTGAAAAGACGATTGAAAAGCAGCCCGATTTTACCCCGCCTTACGCCCTCTGCGCCAAAATTTTTATTGGTAAAAATGAATTTGGTAAGGCCATACAGTATTACGACGAGGCTTTCAAATACGAAAAAAATACAGAGAAAAAAGTTCAGTATAAGTTGCTCATTGCAAAAATGCTATTGAAAGAAGG
>JAYSVQ010000148.1:0-6451 GCA_043718485.1 Bacteroidota bacterium | reverse complement strand
ACTGTACCAGGCTTACAAAGAAATGAATGCAGGGGTTAATCCGCATTCTGCTTTAATTCGCGGATTGTTGATGAATACCGCAGATGACCTCGGCAATGCAGGCCCCGATTTTAAACACGGTTATGGAAGGATAAATGCAGGAAGGGCAGTAACTACCTTGGAGCAAAATCGATATCTGTACGATAGCATCGCAACCGGAAATACAAATGTGCACAATTTGAATGTTCCAACCGGCACCTCAGAATTGAGGGTAATGATTTGTTGGTTAGACCCACAAGCGGCTGTTCAGGCTGCTATTCCTTTGATCAACGACATGGATTTATCTGCCACAGACCCGAGCGCAAATTCTTATTTGCCCTGGATATTGGATCATCGTCCCAATGCCACAACCTTGAATAATCCTGCTGTGAGAGGAAGAGATTCCATTAATAATATGGAACAAATTACAGTGAATGCCCCGCAAGCCGGTACTTGGACGTTTACCGTTGATGGAAATTCGATTCCTTCTGGCCCACAATCCTATTATTTTATTTATGAATTTCGTGATTCAAATATTACGGTCACCTATCCATCTGGTGGGGAATCGCTGAACCCAACAGAAACAGAAACCATTTATTGGGATGCGCACGGAAGCTGGGGAACTTTTGAGATTGAATATTCAAAAGATTCAGGCTCCACTTGGACAAGTGTTGCAACGGCTGTTCCAGCCGCATTTCGTAATCAAAACTGGGTTGTTCCAGGTGATACAACCGGTACCGGACTACTTAGAATTACACGGGGTTCAAATGTTGATGATTCAGATACTACGTTTTCAGTTTTGCGCACGCCAA
Organism: Bacteroidota bacterium; assembly: GCA_043718485.1. GTDB lineage: Bacteria > Bacteroidota > Bacteroidia > J057 > JADKCL01 > JAYSVQ01. The sequence goes on along the minus strand of JAYSVQ010000148.1, from coordinate 5,621 downwards.
CCGGTTTAACGGTTTCTGCATCGTGTCAAAACTATTGCATACTCACTTGGAATGCCGTTCCGGGTGCGATTGGCTATGAAGTGAGCCAGCTAGGTAATCGTTATATGGATTCGATTGGTACTACAAATCAGACATCTTTTCAAATTAATAATATTTCACAATCAGCAACCGACAAATGGTTTTCGGTGAAAGCCTTAGGCGTTGACAATGCAAAAAGCAAAAGAGCCAATGCAATTAACAAGCAACCCGGTTTATATAATTGTCCGGAACCCAATGACGTTTCCGTGATTAAAATTCTGATTCCGGGGCAAGGCGCATTGTTGAATTGCGTGGGTACAGATAGTATTCAGGTAAAAATAGAAATAGAAAATTTTAGTCCGAATGCCATCACCCAAATTCCGCTGCATTATAAAATTAATAGCCAAGCGGTGGTGAACGCCACATTTACCGATACCCTTCAACCCTATGGCACTGGAATTTTTACATTTTCAAACATTGAAAACTTGTCAAATCCTGCTGGTTATACCGTTACTGCCTGGACAGACCTTGCAGCAGATTTAAATTCGCCCAACGATTCTTTGGTTACCACTTTAAACGTAATTCAGGCTTCAACTATGCCCGTTCCCTTCATGCAAACCTTTGATGGATTATTGAATTGCAGTACAACAAGTAATTGCGGAACGACTACCTGCGCATTAGGAAGCGATTTTATGAATATTCAAGGAGGCGATGATATTGACTGGCGCACCTATTCTGGCCCAACCCCAACAACCGGTACCGGACCCGATGCAGACCATAGCGGTACCGGTAAATATATTTATTTGGAGGCAAGTTCTTGTTTTGAAAAAAGTGCATGGTTGCTTTCTCCCTGTATCGACATCTCAACCGTTTCCGCGCCAAAATTATCCTATTGGCATCACCAAACCGGTGCGGAGATGGGAGAATTGCACCTTGATGCAAATGTAAATGGGGAATGGATTGAGGATATTCGCTCGCCTAAGATTGGCGACTGGTTCAGCACCTGGTGGAAAGATTCCATTAATCTAAATACCTATTCCGGCCAAAAATTCTTCCTTCGCTTTAGAGGAATAACCGGAACCGGAGGAACCAGCGATATGGCGATGGATGATATAAACGTGTTTGACGGTTCAGTAGCAAATGAACCAACCTTAACTCAGGAAATGAATCTATCCTTATTTCCCAATCCTTCAGATGGCAATTTCAGAATCGTTGGACAAAACATTCACAAAGAGAATTTAATAGCAGACATAATCAATCTGACAGGCCAAAAAGTTTGGTCAGGCGTTTTGCCTTTACAATCCGGAAAATTAAACCAAGAAATGAATGTTGAAAGCCTGCCTAAAGGAATGTACTTGCTCAAAATTGAAGAAGGGCCGTCTTTGCGATTTGTTTTGGAATAGGTAATCCATTGGTTTGGTAATTTAAATGACAAAAGCTACCTAATCTTGGCGGCCCAGCCGATCTAACCTAAAGAAAAGACATTCAATTTTATTCATTCTCTTCCTTTTCCAGAATTAAAGAATTTTGCCTTGCCATTGCTTCGGCCCGAGAGGGAAACTACCTTTCGATCAAAGAACTAAGACAAGAAAGGGCGCGGATCATTATTAACGAATTAGGCCAAGGGATAAGAACACCACCATCCATTTTTTGCCTACGGCATCAATGCGTGAGGGCTTGGTCGGAGGCTTACCTTTGAACAGACAAAAATTAGTCGATAAAGACTATGGTCTGAAAAACGCAATAACCCGAACCTTACCAAAAAGCAGACTGCAAAATTCCTAAAAGTTTTTATTTTTTAATAGTTTTAGGAATTTCATTTATCATTTGCCGAATGAAAATAATAGCACGTAAACGGTATGTAAGACCCCCATTTTTTAGTCCATGGACTGAAACCGCTTTGATGTGCCCAAAAGCGATTTTCTAAATTGTTGGTTTGTCCGACCTAAATTTTAAAATGGGCGGTGCTCTTTAAAATGGTGGTAAAAAACATATAAATAAGGTTCCTTATAAAAAGCAAAAAGCCACCCGCCGTAGCAGATGGCTTTTGCTCCCCCTCCTGGACTCGAACCAGGGACCTATTGATTAACAGTCAACCGCTCTAACCAACTGAGCTAAGGAGGAATATTTCAAAAAAACTTTAAAATGCCTATGGCTTTTAAAATGGAGTACGAAATTAGGGTAGTGCTTTGAATATTGCAATATTTGCGCTTTAAAAACCATCATTATTATGAGTTTGCTCGTTGTAGGCTCGGTTGCCTTTGATGCGATTGAGACCCCTTTTGGAAAGGTTGACAAGATAATTGGGGGTGCAGCCACCTATATTTCCTTGGCAGCGTCTTATTTTTCAAGGCCAATTAATTTGATTTCTGTCGTTGGAGGGGACTTTCCCAAGGAGAAGTTGGCCATGATGGAAAATCACGGCGTTAATCTTAAAGGGCTGGAAATCAAGGAGCAAGAAAAATCATTTTTTTGGGCCGGCAAATATCACAACGATTTAAACACCCGAGATACCCTCATTACAGAATTGAATGTGCTTGGCTCTTTCGCACCAAAAGTGCCGGATGCTTACCAAGATTGTAGTTTTTTGATGTTAGGCAACCTTGCGCCCGACATTCAAAGGGATGTAATTGGGCAATTAAAAAATCGGCCCAAAATTATTGTTTTAGACACAATGAACTTTTGGATGGACTCTGCTCTGGATAGCCTGTTGCAAACACTAAAATTGGTTGATGTTCTCACTATTAATGATGAAGAAGCTCGGCAACTATCAGGTGAATATTCATTGGTTAAGGCCGCTAAAAAAATTATGGCATTGGGCCCAAAATACCTCGTCATAAAAAAGGGCGAACATGGCGCGCTTTTGTTTCATGGGGCAGAGGTTTTTTTCGCTCCAGCTTTACCACTCGAAGAAGTGTTCGACCCAACCGGGGCAGGTGATTCTTTTGCAGGAGGTTTTATTGGCTATTTGTCAAAAGTAAATGACCTTTCATTTGAGAGCATGAAAAGTGCAGTCATTTTTGGAAGCACGATGGCTAGTTTTTGTGTAGAACGATTCGGCCCTGAAAGGTTAATTTCTTTGAGTACAAAAGAAATTGAAAAAAGAAGTCAGGTATTTAGGGAAATTACTCAGTTTGAATTGACGCTCATAAATTAAGGATTAACCCCCCTTTTTCTTTTGAATACATAAACGTCTTTTTCTGCAAGCAGAATTTCCCAATCCGGATGCTCCTTTAACTGATAAAGGAAAGTGTAAAAATCATTTCGGGTAAAGGGATAAATATTCCATACATCAAGGACGATCACATACTCCGCATTTTTAATATTCGGAATTAAGTCGACATTTTTTCGAAAAGCCAAATGAGGTAGAATGGTGCTTGAGGTTGAAATGTTAGCAGTATCAGGTATTAGGTCAAGTGCTTTATAAGCAGTTGAAACCGAAAACGATTGACTGTAATGATCTCGATGCAGGAAACTGCTCACCTCTGGCACGTACCAGACCGGTTCTCGATTTACCATCCATTGAAAAGTTGTGAATCCATTTAGACAGAGAAAAAAACCAGCAAGTCCAACCGCAATTTTTGTTTTCTTAATTTTTGCTAAAGTAACACCCACTGCGAGTGCAACTACCGGAACCAACTCAATTCCATAGTGCATCATTACGCCCCATTTTCCAGGGTCGTCATTCCAAACCTTTTGCAAGATGATGGGGAGCGCCATAAGTAAAAATGCTGGCCTGATAAATAGAAAGAGTCCGCCAGCCATTCCCAAAAAAATTAGAAACTCTAATTTGATTTTTGCCCAATAGATATCTTCGACATGGCTTTCCCAGATAAAATTGATGGCGTAATGGGGTCGAGTGAATATCGTTTTTAATACTTCCAATCCATTTTCACCCAGAATTGAAAAATTGAAATGGCGATAACCGATATGAAATGTGTCGAAAATAGGCATGATGAATTGAACTACCGAAAACGTCCATACCAAAGAAATCAAAGTCAAGCCGATTGCCCATTTACGTAAAGTGACATTTTTGAAATGAATAATAAATAAAGAAGCAAAAACAAAAGCCATCCAAATGCCAAGTGATTCTTTCCAGCCTAAAATAAAAAGTAAGAGAATAAGAACCGCTTTGAAATTATTTTTTGAGAAAAAAAGAAGCAACCATGGCAAGGCCATCGCAGCGATTACGCTATCGTGAAAATCGAAGGAGAGGGAGGAAAAAATTGGGTACATCATCCCAAATTGAAGAAAAGTAAAAAAGGGAAGCCAGTAATTTTCAGTTCTCTCCTTAATATAAAAGTAGGCGCCAAATGCTCCGGCTACAATTGCAAGGTTTTGTACGATGAGCAAGGTGTAGGACCCAAATAGAAATCGTAAGGGAGTGAACAGCATGAGGGAAGGACAAAAATGATCGGCAAAAATGCTATTCATTAATTTCCCTGAAAGGGAGAAGTCAAAGAAGTTGAATTTCGAAAAATCATACAATGCCTTATTATAGTATCCAAGGTCAAAGGCATTGGTGCGAAATAAATAGTGATTAACTATATTTACTAAACCATAAACGATGAAAAAGGCAACACTTAAGCCTATTAAGGTAAAAATTTCTAATTTATTGAATTTTGTTTTCATTGATTCGGCGAAGGGGTCTCCTCGGAATCAGATAAAGGATCAACTGTATTTTCACTTACAATATAAAGCGGTCGCTTTCGAACATCCCCGCTAATTCTTGAAATGTATTCGCCAATAATACCAATCGTAATCAATTGAATGCCCCCAATAAATAATATACTCAACATTTCAGATGCCCAGCCTTTTTCATAATGACCAAGAAAACGAGAATATAAAGTATAGAGAATCAAACAAAATGCAATCGCCGAGCAAATAAAACCCGACCATGTTGCAATTTTTAAAGGAAGATCAGAAAAGGAAGTTATGCCGTCTAAAGCAAAGCGAATCATTTTGCCAAGGGAATATCCGGTTTTTCCATTGTAGCGTTCATCGCGGGTATATTCTACATAGGTTTGGCGAAATCCTGCCCAAGCGATTTGACCGCGCAAATATTTTTGGCGCTCAGGCATTTGCTTTAAAACATTAATGATTTTGCTATCAATAATTCTAAAATCACCGACATCTAATGGAATGGGAAAAGGTGTTATTCTGGATAATATTCGATAAAATATTTTAGCCGTTATTTTTTTAAAAAAACCTTCGCCTTGCCTTTTTATTCTTTTAGCGTAAACGACTTCAAATCCTTCTCTCATTTTTTTAATCATTTGGGGAATGAGTTCAGGAGGGTCTTGAAGGTCGGCATCAATAATGACGGCCGCATTTCCGGTGCAAAAATCTAAACCAGCAGTAACCGCAATTTGATGGCCAAAATTTCTGCTAAAATCTATGAATTTTACTCTTTTGTCTTTTTCTCTCAGCGCTTTAATTAACTGAATCGAATGGTCATGGCTTCCATCATTTATAAATATGAATTCCAAATTTAATTTCTCGTTTTCAAAAACTTTTACAAGTCGGCTATACAGCATGTCGATGTTGCCCGACTCGTTGTAAACGGGAATGATGAGAGAAATATCGGGTTTAGGCTGCATCGG